>CAKZYI010000557.1 GCA_937884735.1 uncultured Pleurocapsa sp. | reverse complement strand
CCCCTCGATGTTACTCTCTTTTGTTTTATCCTACCCTCTTCAACACTAATTCAATCGTCATGTACAGGTAAATAGCACTCTCTATCTTATTTTACTCTTGCAGTTTTTTCGTTATTTAAAATTCTATGATGGCAACTGATAAAATTGTTCATTATTTTTCTACTATCTGTTGGAGACATTGTACAAACTTCTATTGGTTTGCCTGTTTTTCTATAAAATACTTTTGTTAAAACAAAAAAATATAGACATAATTATAAAAGTGATATATGTTGTTGGCATTATGTAACTATGCACCGATAATAGCGTAAGAGGCTGCGTATATAAGTATTAATTTCGCTTGTTTCTTCGTAAATTATTTTTCTATAGATAACCTAGTTTACTATTCCAAATCATGCATACAAACTCTGCAAAAATTTTAGTCGTGGATGATGATCCTGCAATCCGTAACTTGATATATCGTTTCCTGAGTCAAAAAAACTACGTACTGGAATCTGCTGATAATGGTCAAAATGCGCTGAGAACATTTGAACAGTTTAACCCTGATTTGGTAATACTTGATGTTAATTTACCAGATGCCTTGGGTTACAATCTCTGCGAAGAGATGCAAAGCAATACAGATGTATTTATATTAATGCTTACTAGCCGCTCTGATGCTGCTGATAAAAAAGAAGGGTTTTTGAAAGGAGCAGATGATTATTTAACAAAACCTTTTGATCTTCAAGAATTAGAATATCGCGTAAAAGCAATTTTGAAAAGACAGAGAACAGTTACTACATCAGAAAAACAACCTTTAATTTTTAGTAACCTCGTTATAGATCCAGTACGTAGAGAAGTCAAAATTAATCAAGAGTTGATTTTGTTAACGGCATTAGAATTCGATTTATTACATTTTTTAGCAACAAGACCAGGAAGAGTATGGCGTAGAGACGAGCTAATACAAAATGTTTGGGATTATGACTATGTAGGAGACCAGAGAGTTGTTGATGTACATATTGGTCAAATAAGAAAGAAAATTGAAATAGACTCAGCTGAACCGTCTTTTATACAAACTGTTAGAGGTGTAGGCTATAAATTTGAAGTTGATGCGGTCTTATAATTTAAGTTAGTTTTTTATCATTAATATAAACGAGCGCATATTCATATTGGTAAATTAAGAGTGTATGACTTATTAAATTAAAATATTTGTAATTGCCTCCTGAATTGCTTTTTTCTGTTCGACATCATATTCCCAGCGTTCCAAAAAATCATTATACTCACCATCTTTATTAATAATGGTATTCCTCAGCTTTTCCAATTCTTGTTTTATTGAATCTAGCTCGATTTTCTGAATTAAATTTGTGGTGCGCCGACAAACTTTTTGAGATCCTCGTACATTACTAATATCTTTATTTCGGCTATGAGTAACAGTCATAGCCGAAGACATAGCTAAATTTTTGACTAGTAGCTCACTAACCACGTCTACAGAAGATTTTAAACCATTGATTATTCCTTTTGATGGGTTATCTGGTAATGATAATTCGCTTGTTAGATAAGCAACAAAAAAACCTCTTCCACCGTTTTTAGTATTAACTATATTTGATATCTCTTGTTCAATATCAGTCTCTTGTAATTGTTGAGAATTCATTTTCTCTATTAAAGATTGAGTAGCTTGAATAGCCTGGGAAAAAGATAATGATTCTTTGCTTGTCATAGTTCTAAAGCTGCGGTGTTATTTTCTCCAAATAATAATCTATAAAGATATATTCAGTATTTAATAAGTTAGCTGAGATTCAAAAATTTCTCCAAAGAACACACCATTTTGGGTGGCCAACGACGAATATTTCTAATCCACTCTAAATCTTGATATCGGTTATCTAAACCTACTGCTGCGACCCAGTTACTTTCAGCTTCACCTTGTTGACCTTCTACCCATAATGCTGCCGCTAGTGCTGCCCGCATGTCTGAATACATTGGATATTTACGAACTAGATTGCGCATATTACGAATAGCTTCGGGACGATCTCCTATTTGATAGATAATTAAAGAAGCATTGCCTCGGGCAAGAGGAAAATTAGGTGCAAGATCAGCTGCTTTTTGGTAATCGACTAAAGCATCTTGCCAATTTTCTTGTCCTGCTTTAGCATTACCTCTATTGTTCAGAGCTACTGGATCTTGAGGAGTAATTTCTAATACATGATTGTAATCTGAGATCGCCTTATCCCATTCTCTTTTTCCTTCATAAGCAATACCTCGATTAAGGTAAGCATCGGGATATTCTGGTGCTATTTTAATCGAGCGATCAAAATCAGAAATTGCTTCAGTAAGCTTATATTGACCAATACGAACATTTCCCCTATTGCTCCAAACAGCAGGGTTATCAGGAAATTGATTAATCAAATCTGTCCAATAGCTTTCTGCTCTAGCAAAATTTCCTTTTTGAGCAGCCCGAAATGCTTTTTTGGCAATTTTTTCTCCTTCGGCAATTTGTTGCGCGTTTAGCTCAGCACTTTGAATATTTGATGCTTGAACTAATTTGGTGGCGTAAGGAAATATCCAAAAAGAGAAAATTAGAAATAGACTTAATAACCAGCGACTCATATGCTTGATTTTTTTTAGGGCTTTATACCTAAGATATAGTAATTATGGCGTAATACGAAAAACATCATAATTCATACATAAATTCTTCAACCGAATAAAAGTGATGAAGATAAATTGAATTGAATCTATGCTGCATCTACATTTATAATTGCTTGTCTTGCCCATTGATCTGCCGATAAAATATCTTCCAAATTAGGAATTTTAATATTTTGACTAGAAAAGCGATCGCAAACTGTTTCAATAAGACGAGGAATGTCTAAAAAGCCAATTTTCTCGGCTAGAAACAAAGCAACAGCCTGCTCATTAGCAGCGTTTAGCACTGCTGGCATCAATCCTCCTTCTTTACCTGCAGCATAAGCTAATTGCATACAAGGATATTTTTCGTGATCTGGTTTTCGGAAGGTCAAATCTCCTGCTTTTACTAAATCTAACTGTTCCCAGTCGGTATAAATTCGCTCAGGCCAAGATAGAGCATAAAGCAAAGGTAAACGCATATCGGGCCATCCCAACTGTGCCAATACAGATGTATCCTGTACCTCTATTAAAGAATGAATAATACTTTGAGGATGAATCACAATATCAATGCGATCGTAATCCACATCGAATAGATAATGGGCTTCAATCACTTCTAAACCCTTATTCATCAGTGTTGCAGAATCAATGGTTATTTTTTGACCCATTGACCAATTCGGATGTTTTAAAGCATCTTTAACTGTGACAGAACTTAATTTTTCTGTGGGCAAATCTCGAAATGAGCCACCAGAAGCAGTAAGAATAATTTTTCTTAATCCATTTTTTGGGACACCTTGAAGGCATTGAAAAATAGCTGAATGCTCTGAATCGGCAGGAAGTAATTTAACTCCGAGTTTTTTAACCAGAGGTAATACAACTGGCGCACCAGCAATTAAAGTTTCTATAATTGCTAAGGCAATATCTTTCCCTGCTTTAATGGCAGCAATAGTAGGTAATAGACCAGCACAACCTACAATGCCAGTTACTACACTTTCTGAATCACCGTAGCGAGCTACTTCGCAGATACCTTTATGTCCTAGTAATATTTGAGGTGGGTTGTTAATAGAAGAAATTGCTTCTTTTAATTCAGTTAGCTTTTTTTCGTTCCCCAAAGCCACTATTTCAGGTTTGAATGTGCTTATTTGTTCTGCCAAGAGAGCAACATTGCTTCCTGCTGCCAATCCTACCACGCGAAATTTATCTGGATTATGAGTAACAATATCAAGAGTTTGCGTTCCAATCGAACCAGTAGACCCCAAAATAGTAATTGCTTTCATGATGTTATTTTATATAGCGATCAATATCTCATATCACTATAGGTTCTAAGGTGGGGTCTAGTTAAGGTTTTTTAAGTTTTGAGATTGTCTACCTCAATTCTAGTTCTAGTTAACCTAAGCCTGAGAGTCACCTCTCAGACTCGGCTTCAAAACCGTGCGTGTTCCTTTCAAATCACACGGCTCCTCAATTACCTGATGCTTGTCATGCAGACCTCTATTTCGATGAACACTGTCATGGCAGTGTCCATGAATTAACCTTAGATTAGTCTTGTCGTTATTATCGTGGTTTTTATCCACATGATGAACTTCTAAGACTTCTCCTGGTAGAAAATAGTTTGAACAGTAGGAACACTTTCCTTTTTAGACTTTAAGTAACGTAGCTACATTACTCCTAACCATTGGGTGTCTTCCCATGCGTTGCGACCAGTAAAGATAATCTCCGTCATATGGGCTTTTGTCTCCTCGAACTTTAGTGTGGTTTTTAATTTTGAGGTCACTATGTCGAAATAGAAAGTAACCATTAGAGTCCATAAATCTCCAATTGTCTTTTCCATATCTCTTAAAGTATTTCCTCTTAATCCATCTAAGTCCTTTATGAGAATGACGAAATTTTGCCCATTGCCATAGCTTTTGATGAGTCTGATGGGCTGCTTTCTCAAAGATTTTTCGGGATACCGCAGTGCAAAAGTATTGATTCCATCCACGAATGATTGGATTTAGTTTTGCGATTACTGCTGTTTGATTTGCCCCACGCAATTTGCGTAGAGTATCCTTGATAACTTTGAGGTGTTTAATCAGAGATTTTGAGCTTGGTTTAATCAAGGTTTTAAAACCTCTTTTACTCTTTCCGCAGTTGTGTACGCTAACGTTATATTGACGTATATTGAACCCCAGAAAATCAAAACCTGGATTGTCTCCATCGGATGTGTGACAAATTCTGGTTTTAGAGTCTTTCAGTTCTAGACCTATATTTTTCAACCAATACTCAATAAATTCTTTGCTCCTATTGACAATTTCTTTATCCTCATGGAGTACAACAAAATCATCGGCATACCTGATTATGCTCATATTGGATAGGAGAACTTTACGACTACTTTTGTAGTTTTTATTCTTTTTCCAATAGGATTTCAAGAGAGGGAGCATAGCTTCTTTAGTATCCGTTTCCAGACCGTGTAAAGCTATGTTCGCCAGTAACGCGGCGAAATAACCCCGCCTTGTGGCGTTCCTGATTCAGTGTTGTAGAAAGCGTTTTTGTCAATTACTCCTGCTTTCAACCAATTTCGTATGAGTCTACGAAATGTAGGAAAAGTTTGCAGTTTTTCCAGTAAGGCATCATGATTTATGTAATCAAAGCATCCAGCAATATCTGCATCTAGAACGTAAGCTCTTTTTCTGCAAATAGCTTTGAAGATTGCTTCAATTGCATCATGACAACTTCTTCCTGGTCTGAAGCCGTAGAAATTTTCCTCAAATTTGGCTTCCCATTCTGGCTCAAGAGCCATTTTACCAAGAGCTTGTATTACTCTATCTGCAATTGTTGGTATACCCAGAGGACGTTTTTCCTGTTTTCCTGGTTTGGGAATCCAGACCCGTCTAGTAGGCTGTGGTTTCTTTGATATATTTAGCTCTTGGGCTAATTTCAATCTATCCTTTGGCTCAATGGCAACTTTACCATCAATACCTGGGGTTTTCTTACCACGATTGTCTTGAGTTACTTTTCTAATTGCAAGCAATTTGGCTCTATGAGACTTGAGTAATAACCTTTGTAGTCTGTGTACAAGTTTGTTCTCACCTTTTAAAGAGGCTTGATAGATTCGTTTTTGCAGCTTAAAAACTGTCTTCTCTAGCTTGCGCCAGGGAATAGTCTCCCATTCATACCTAAGCAATGCTTGGTTCATAACTTGTTAACTGCTAATCACAACTCTTTCTTTCAAATACCCGTGCCTCCGGCTGCATATCCTT
>CAKZYI010000556.1 GCA_937884735.1 uncultured Pleurocapsa sp. | reverse complement strand
AAAGCTCAACAAGCTTGGGATGATTGGGAACAAGCCGCAGTAAATTATAATGCGATCGATAATCAAGGGGGATTAGTTCGCAGTCGCCTCAATCAAGCTCAAGCTCTACAAGCATTGGGTTTTTACCGTCGTGCAGTCAAAACCGTCGAACAGCTCCAAGCCGAACAGCTAGTAGATTCCAATAATAAGCTGATGTGGAGATCTTTGGGGAATACTTATTTATCAATGGGGGAGTTGCAAAAAGCTGAAAAAGCATTGGAAACTAGTTTAGCACTGGCAGAAGAATCTAATTCTCAAGCCGATATTAGCGCAGCTTATTTTAGTTTGGGTAACTTAGCTCGATCGCAACAGGACATTACTCAGGCAAAATTAAACTATCAACAGGCAATTAAAACCGCACCAGATATCACTTCTCAAGTGCGATCGCAATTAAATTTATTAGATATTTTAATTACTAATGAAGAAGATTATCAAAGCAATTTAGCAGAAATAACGCTTTTACTAGCTCAGTTGCCTCTAAATCGTTTTGGAATATACGCCAAGGTAAATTATGCTCAAAATGTCTTGAAAACAGCTAACAAAGTGAATATAAACGCCGTTGAGCCGATTTTAGAACAGGCGGTTAGCCAAGCACAACGGCTTAAAGATAAACGAGCCGAAGCCTATGCCTTAAAAAGCCTTGGTAGACTATACGAACTAGAGCAAAAATGGCAGCCAGCACAACAGCTAACTCAACAGGCTTTATTAATTACTCAAGAAATTGATGCTAGAGATATTGCCTATCAAGCACAGTGGCAATCAGGAAGAATTTATCAAGAGCAAAAAGAATCAGCCAAGGCGATCGCATCTTATAGTCAAGCGGTGGAAATTCTGCAATCTTTACGCAGCGATTTGGTAGCGGTAAGTTCAGAAGTTCAATTTACTTTTAGAGAGAGTGTAGAGCAGATATATCGAGAATATGTCAGCTTGCTCCTAGATTCCGAGCAACCATCCGAGACAAAGCTAATTGCAGCTAGAAATGCCCTTGATTCCCTACAGTTAGCAGAATTAGAAAACTTCTTTCGCGCCACCTGTCTAAACGCTCAACCAGTGGTAATAGACAATATTATCGACCGAGAAGACACCACTACAGCGATTATTTATCCCATCGTTTTAAGCGATCGCTTTGAAATAATTGTTAAGCTACCCCAACAGCCCCTACGTCAATACACTTCTCCCATTGACAACCCAGAAAGAGTCGAACGAATTTTTACCAGGCTAACTCAAACCCTTGCCCAAAGGAACAGTCGCGAAACTTTACCCCTATCTCAACTAGTTTATGGCTGGATTATTGAACCCGCAGCAGCAGACTTAGCCAAAAACAAAATTGAAACTCTGGTATTCGTTTTAGATAGCCCCTTACGCAACATTCCCATGTCCATACTCCACGACGGAGAACAATATCTAATTGAAAAATACGCCGTAGCTATCACCCCTGGGTTACAGCTAATACAGCCTCGCGCCATCGCAGGACAAGAATTAAAAGCCCTAACCGCAGGTTTAACCGAAGCCAGACTGGGTTTCCCTCCTTTAGAGTATGTCAGCCAAGAATTAAAAACAATTCAATCTCAAATCTCTTCTACCCAACAGCTAGTAGACAAAAACTTTACCAATGATGCCCTACAGCAACAAATCTCTGAGATATCTTATCCCATCGTTCATTTAGCTACCCACGGTCAATTTAGTTCCCAAGCGGAAGACACTTTTATTATCACCTGGAACAATCGCCTTGATGTTAATCAACTTAGCAATCTACTCCAAATAGGTGATCGCAATGAAGAACAGGCTATTGAATTACTTGTCCTTAGTGCTTGCGAAACTCTAGCAGGGGATAGGCGAGCAGCTTTAGGGTTAGCAGGTGTAGCAGTTAAAGCAGGGGCAAGAAGTACCCTGGCAACTCTGTGGCGAGTCAATGATGAAGCGACTTCTTCGGTTATGAGTCAGTTTTATCAAGAATTAGCCAGCCAAAAACTCACAAAAGCCAAAGCATTGCGCCAAGCACAGCTAACCTTACTCAAAAGCGATCGCTTTAATAACCCTTATTTTTGGGGTTCTTATGTATTGCTAGGAAATTGGCTATAGATGTACCACAATTCTAATTCTATTTAAAATGACCATACAAACGATCGATAATAAATAAAATGAGTGAACCGAGTCTTTATGATAAAAAAGATAATATGCGAGAAATTAGCTATGAATATAGCAACAATTTAGCTAATATTCTTAATCATCTTGGTATTTCTCTGTTTTTCACTACATATCAGGCAGGAAAGCTAGGAGTTATCCAAGTTAAAAACAATACTCTGGATATTAGTTTTCATAACTTTGAAAAAGCCATGGGAATGGCAATTAGTCCTACACAAATGGCAATAGGAGGAAAAGATTGGGTATATTTCTTAAAAAATGATGCCAAATTAGCACCTCAAGTTGAACCTCCAGGTACTTATAATGCTTGTTTTTTAACTAGGGGAGGACAATATACTGGAGATATTTCAATTCACGATCTAGCCTGGGGAGAAAAAGAATTGTGGATTGTCAATACAAGGTTTTCCTGTCTTTGCACCTTAACTAATAACTATAATTTTTTACCCCAATGGCAACCAAATTTTGTTAGTGCGATCGCTCCTGAAGATCGTTGTCATCTCAATGGTGTAGCAATGGTTAATGGGATGCCAAAATACGTTACCGTTTTAGATCGAACCGATACCCCTGGAGGTTGGCGAGATAACAAAGTTAGTGGCGGCTGCATTTTAGAAGTGCCCAGCAGCAGAGTAATCACCGAAGGTTTATCTATGCCTCATTCTCCTAGAATGTATCAAAATCGCCTATGGGTACTTAATTCTGGTCATGGTGAACTAATTACAGTAGATATTGCCTCTGGTAAACAAGAAAAAATAATTGCTCTACCTGGCTATACTCGCGGAATGGCGATATTTGACAAGTATGCCTTTGTGGGACTATCCAAAATTCGCGAAACAGCTATCTTTGGTAATTTACCAATTAGCGATCGCCTTAAAGATGAATTAAAGTGCGGCATTGCGATCGTCGATTTGTCAGCAAAGAAAATGATTGGTTGTTTTGAATTTAAAGCAGGAGTTGACGAGATTTTTGACGTTCAAACATCTCAGTTTTCTTCCCCTCTCATTTCTGGACCTCATGCTACTACCGATAATGCAAGTCAGATTTGGTCTTTGCCAGCAAATTCTAAATAACCTGAATTCGGGATGAGACAATTAACTAGTTAAGCTAGCTATTAGCCTTTGAGAGATTTTACATCGACCTAACTTTATAGAAAAGCGATGTTATGCTTGATTAATTATTTATTTGGATAATTGCTCATGATGAAACCCCCAGGGCTTGGGCTTACATTCTTTTATTATTTCACCGTTACCAATTTAATCGTTCTTGGACTACTTTCTCGTAGATTTGAGGTAAGTTTACTCGACCACTCTATTTATCCCATAGCTATCTGTGGTGGTTTAATTGGCGGTATTTTGGGAACTACTTTTAATCGCAACGTAACTATAACTACTGCCGTTAAACGTAAAGCAGTTTGGCTAAAAAGTTTTAACCAAAACTTATCCGAAATGGGATTTGAGCCTCAAAGGGAATTAGAAGACTTCACTATTTACCAAAAAAAAGCGATAAGCCTTCGGCATGGCTTCGCTACGCAACTTTGTTTTCTGGGAGAGTATTTCTTAAATTTGAAGGAAAAACTGCAACTATAATCGGACGTGCTAGCGTTATTAATAAACTAAAGCAAAGTAATTTAGAACTTAGCTAAAACAAAACTTTTGAGCAGAGCGATCGCTATTTCCTTTGTCTCTATTAACAGCAATCAAATGTTGTCTAAACGCAAACTCGAACTGATACATATAAGCTGCTATTGAAAGAGCCTTTTTTGAAGATATAGATTTTATAAATAGCAATTTATCGGATTTGTGTTTTGACAATGGAAATTTTGTTTGCTCAAGTTTTGAATGGGCAAATTTTCATAGAGCAAACTTTTATGGTGCTGACTTTACTGGAGCAAATCTTGAGAAAGCTATTTTTGATCGGCAGTTTATAGACCAGATTAAATCTCAAAACCAAACTTATACCACGATTTATATCAATTCGAGATTTTGTAATAAAATATCAGCAGCTAAAATTTATAAGTAAATACTTATATAATGGAAAAATCAGTTATTTGGATGGGAGATAGCTTAAAACAAGTAAAGAGTTTTCCTGAAGAAGTCAAGCGTAGTATTGGTTCGTCCCTTTATGATGCACAATTGGGAAACAAACCATGTGATGCCAAACCCCTAAAAGGAATAGGAACAGGAATTTTTGAAATTGTCACTCGATTTGACTCCAACACTTACAGAACAGTATATGCAGTACAAATCGAAGACTATATTTATGTTCTTCACGCATTTCAGAAGAAATCCCCAAAAGGAATTAAAACAGCACAAAAAGATGTGGAATTAATTAAACAGAGATATAAGCAAGCGTTAAAACAATCTCAGGAGAACTAACAAATAAAATGACTGATTCAATGAAATTTACTAGAAGTAGTGGTAATGTTTTTGCCGATATGGGTTTACCAGATGCCGATGAACTTTTAACTCGCGCCAAATTAGGCGCAGCAGTGCGTAATATTCTCGAAAATCGTAATTTAAAGCAACAAGAAATAGCTCGATTGCTAAATATCAAGCAACCCGAAGTTTCTAATATCATGCAAGGAAAGTATCATCTGTTTTCTGAAGCTCGTTTATTTGGTTTTCTCAATCGGTTAGAAAAGAAAATTACCATTCAAATATCAGATCGCGATCGCCATGAGGCTTTAATTGAAGTTGCAGTTAAAAATTAAAAAAGGAATACTCTGCGACAAAGAGTATCGCGCCTAGTTAGGAAAACTCTATCATTTTCTAAATCGTTAGAAAATCACATAGGTGCTATTTGGTATTTTGTACATTACTACAATGATTCATTACCTGTTTAGGACTACCCTTATTTAAAGTCATTACCAATGTTACTACCAATGTTGAACTAGGGAGCAATGAATTTACCACTTTGATCTATGAATCCCCATTCATCATTAGTTTTGACTGCTGCTAATCCTTCGCTAAAGTCATTAGCTTGCTCAAACTGGGGTGTGATTACGAAGTTTCCACTTTGGTCTACAAATCCCCACTTATCGTTAATTTTGACTGCTGCTAATCCTTCGCTAAAGTCATTACCAAAGTAACTATCAATGTAGAACTGAGGTGCAAGAAATATATCGCCAAATAGAATGAAGAATACACACTGAACGAATATGCCCGGAATTGGAGATTGATAGCAACGATAGTAAACTATTCACATACCATTTGCTC
>CAKZYI010000555.1 GCA_937884735.1 uncultured Pleurocapsa sp. | reverse complement strand
GGGATTTGGGAGTAGATCGAGAGCATATTATCAGAACTTCGGGGTTAGTAATACGCCCTCGCTTTTATCAGCCCATTGATGTCGATCGCCGTCTTGAAAGACTAAAGTTAGGTTTAGATCCAGACTGCATGACAGGATTAGTCTTATTTGGGGCTAATGGCTCAAAAGTAATGCTGAAGATTGCTAAACGTCTGGAATGTCTGCAACAAAAAATCCAGCTAATCTTCCTTTGTGGACGCAATGAAGAAGTAGCCTCATCCCTGCGGAAGCATCAAAGTCTTCAGAAACGTTTGGTTATAACTTTTACTGAAGACATTCCTTACTATATGTATCTTGCCGATTTTTTTATTGGCAAACCAGGTAATGTCAGCATCAGTGAAGCACTGGTAATGAAGTTGCCCGTAATTGTGGAGCGTAATTTTCTCACACTACCACAGGAACGCTATGCTGCGGACTGGATTCAAGAGCATGAAGTCGGTCTTGCTATTTCTAGTTTTCGCCATATTCGCCAAGCGGTTGAGAAGTTGATTAAGCCAAAAAATATTACTCGTTGTCGTGTTAATGTCGCTGCCGTAAATAATCAAGCCGTATTTGAAATTCCCGATATATTTAATAACATTATTACCACTAAAAATCATCAGCAAGTTTTAATTTAAATACCTACAAAAATTGGCAAGCAAAATTATATTATCTTTTTAAAAAAGCATTTCTAAATCATTGAAAACCATGAATGAAAAAGTAAAATCAACACCAAAATTTATTCCAAAAACATATTTACCAAATGAATCTTTTTTGAGTAATAATTATTTTCAATCTTGGCGAAAGTCTAATCGAAATAAACAAACAAAAAGTCAGATTATCAACAGTGCAGTTTCGCTTTACAGTTTTTCTCCCCGCACAATAGCTCACCCAAATACAGAAGCAGAAATCGTCCAAATTATTCAAAAAGCAGCACGACAAAAGCTCAAAGTTAGAACTGTAGGTTCTTTACATTCTGCTGCTCCTATTCCTGCAACTGATGGTGTGTGCATTGTCCTCGATCGCTATAAAAATCTAGTAGAAATTGAAGGTTCTCTAGTTACCGTTCAAGCAGGAATGAAAATCAGAGAATTAAATGAGATTTTAGCAGCACATAACTTGGCATTACCCACAATGGGAACAATTGCCGAACAAACAGTATCGGGAGCAATTTCTACAGGGCCTCATGGCGGTTCTCTCGAACATCAAAGTCTTAGTGGCTACGTACAGGCTTTGAGATTGATTAGAGCTGATGGCAGTATTGTACAACTCGATCGCTCTCAAGATATCTTTAATGCCGCGATCGTCTCTATGGGATTGCTGGGAATTGTTTCTACAGTCACCTTAAAATGCGTTCGGGCATTTTCTTTGCAATCTCGGGTAATTTCTATGTCAATAGATGCCTTTCTTCATCAGTTTGATGAGATTAATCAAAACAATAAATATGTTGATATTAGATATTCTGCGATCGCGAATAAGGTGCAAATTGTACTAATCAATCCAACGCAAGAACCCCTCAAGGAAAATGGCGGATGGTATCCCGTCCAAATGACAAAAATAGAACAAAAAGTTACTGACTTTATTAACAAATTTGCCCAGCGTCTTTTTGAAAAATACAGATTGAATTGGCTGCAAAGATTGTGTCTCGAACAATATGACCGA
>CAKZYI010000554.1 GCA_937884735.1 uncultured Pleurocapsa sp. | reverse complement strand
TTAATTGCACCAGCCTTTTCCAATGAAGTTGCCAAAACTCGTTCGGGCAAAGATATTGATGTAAATATAGAAATCGATGCAGGGATAGCTATTGCAAACGTACAGTCTCCTTCCCATGCGATCGCCATTCAAAATGCCAACTCTACTACCAAAGTGGCTTTAGCAAATAAAGATATCATTCCCAATCAAGACTTAGTTTTACGCTATCAGCTAGCAGGGGCAAAAACTCAGGCAACTGTATTGACTCAATCAAATCGCCAAGGGGGACATTTTGCTACTTATTTAATCCCTGCTGTAGATTATCAGTCCGACCAAATTGTGCCAAAAGACGTAGTGTTTTTGATGGATACCTCTGGATCTCAACAGGGTGCTGCGATCGCACAATCGAAAGAGCTGATGCGTCAGTTTATTAGTGGTTTGAACGAAAACGATACTTTTAATATCATTGACTTTGCTAGTAGTACCAAGAAGTTATCTAATAAACCTCTAGCTAATACTAGGGAAAATCGAGCAAAAGCCTTGGCATATGTAAGTAAAATCGATGCTAATGGCGGGACACAATTGATGAACGGTATTAATACTGTACTCAACTTTTCCGCTGCTGAAGATGGACGTTTGCGGAGTATTGTCTTGCTCTCTGACGGTTTGATTGGTGCTGACGAACAGGCGATCGCCCAAATACGTGATAATCTCAAGCCAGGTAACAGGCTTTACAGTTTTGGTGTAGGTCATTCTACCAATCGTTTCTTACTCAATCGTCTAGCAGAATTAGGACGCGGTACAGTAACAATTTTGCCAATCAAAGAAGATGCGGTAGAAGTCGCCGATAAATTTTATCGTGAAATCAATAAGCCAGTGGTTACCAACATCGAAATAGAATGGTTGGGGGAAGGAAACGCGCCTGAAATATATCCCCGTCAGTCACCAGACTTGTTTGCCAGTCAACCTTTGGTGTTATACGGACGCAAAGAAGATGCTAATAATGGCAAGCTTAAGATTACTGGAACAGTTGCAGGAGGAAAACCCTATGAAGAAGTACTCGATGTTAATTTTCAGCAGGTAGGTGGAAATAATGCGATCGCACAACTTTGGGGAAGATCGCGTATCAAAGACTTAATGAACGAAATGTATGGACGAGAAACTTCTCAAGGAGTGGAAGCAGTAACTAAAACAGCCCTAGACTACAATCTACTTTCTAAATACACTGCTTTTGTGGCAGTTGATCAAAAAGTACCTGTAGAAAAAGATGATGGCAATGAAAAGAAAGCTAAATCTGAGGAAAGTTTGGCTATACAAGTCAATCAATCAGCTTCTAATAATCGTTTTATCAGCCAAGCAATACCACAACAATCTATTAGAACATCTAACAATAATAGTCAAAGCGTACCCGAACCTAGCGAAATCATTGGCAATTTATTAGCCCTAATGTTGGTGGTGCTTTTCTTTACTCGCAAGCGTTGGAATCATTTGCTCAAAGCATTGTTGCAGAATAAATTTGGTAAGAAATCCAATTAATTGCATCGATTTAAGTTTCTCAAGATTTTAAAATTTTGGGAAAAAATTTTTATTTAAGGCGATCGCTCTTTCTAAATTAGTAACTATGGAAAGTATGTCTAATTTTTTGAAAGCGATCGCCAATATTTTTATTTTCACAACGGCTTGTTTGAATGAAAGACAAATAAGGTTTTTCCAAATTAACGGCAAGCAATACTCTTTAGGAAATTCTTGACGGTATAGATAGGAAGCTTCAGACGAAAAAAGCTAAATTTGCTCGGTAGCTTTGATTATTTGCTGTCGTAACCATTGATGACTAGGGTTATTAGTATTCCGTTGATGCCACACCATAGATACAGTAAATCCTTCAACGGGAATAGGGGGAGGCAATATTTTTAACTTCATGGCTTTGGCGCACTGTTGAGCCATACGATTGGGAAGTAGAGCTATGCAGTCGGAATTAGCTAACAAAAAAGGAACAGCCATAAAGTGGGAAGTAGACCAAACAACTTGCCTTGACTGTTGTTGCTGCTCTAAAATGCGATCGCTTATTCCTTGAAAGTCATCTTGTAATGATACTAAGATATGCGATCGCTTTAAATAATCAGCCAAGGATATCTCTTCAAGATCTTTATCATCGCGAAAAACGCAAACAAACTCTTCCTGGTATAAATTTTCGACAACATGCCAGTTTTTGAAGGATAAATGAGCGTTAATAACCAAATCTAGCTGATTTCGATCCAACATCTCCATAACTGTCTTCTTATCCAGATTATCAATTCTAATTTTGATGTTTGGTGCTTCAGTTGCTATCTGCTGGAGCAAATTCACGCCAATAGTCGCTTCTGTGTAATCGCTGACAGCTATTTTGAAAGTTTCATTGGATGTTAAAGCATTAAAAGTCTCCTTTGTTAGCAAAGTTGATTGAATTTCTGCCAGGATTTGTCTAACGCGATCGCCAACCGCCCTTCCATAAGGGGTAACTTCCATGTCTCTAGAAGTGCGAACCAAAATCTCATCCTGCAAAATAGTTCGCAATCTTTTTAAGGAATAACTCATCGCAGATTGGCTCATGTTCATTCTTTCTGCTGCTTTAGTCACGCTAGATTCCGCGACTAAAACATCTAAAGCAATCAGCAAATTCAGGTCGAGTTGACGGAGACGGTTGTAATCAATATTCACAGGAAAAGAATCTGACATCGATAGCACTGATATATATTATCTATGATATTTGTTTGACTAATAAACTCAATTTCATTAATCTACAGATATAAATATCGAATCTTGAGTATGTTAAATCTTTACATCCCATTGGTAGATTGGGAAAGCCTGATGAGATCGCTAACGCAGTAGTTTGGCTTTGTTCTGATGAAGCCGCGTTTGTTCTCGGACAAGGAATTAGTATTGATGGCGGTTTTACAGCAATTTAATTAAATATAACTAGGGTGTGCGATTAATTAGGATAATGCGATCGCCAATAACTTTGCCAATCATGCCAAGTAGTTTCTAAAGTTTCATAAGCTTCATCCACAGCAGCATCGCCTTCTAGAGATGTAGATAAGTGCGCCCACATACACCGTTTGTCCTGAAACTCTGCTTTCCCAGTCAACCAGGGAATAATGCGCTGTAAATGATTATTGTGAATCATGATATTGCGCTTAAATTGGTCGCTGGTAACTGTACTGTGACCAAGAGGATTAATACAAGTACTCAAATATGCCTTGCTTTCGTAAATATACAGGCTATAAAATCCCCCTGTCTTATCTTGTTTTAGTCCTGAAGATAAATCTCCAGTCTGACTAGTAATAAAACTTTTTAAGTCTCCATTAGTATTAGCCAAGTAGCGCATTTCAATATCCAAATTTTTTCCATTTTTTAGATAACGATAGTGTTTTCCTGCAATAAAATCCCCTGATATGTATGCAGGGGGTTGAACTAAATGAGAATTTACAGGCTTGCTAGTTAATAGCTTCCACTGTGGCAACATAACGTATTCAGGAAAAGTGTAATCTTTAACAGAAGGAGATGCTACTTCTGGATGCGCCACAGATTTACCCAAAGTAACAGCGATAGCAACGGCTGTTATTGCTAAAAATGCAGTTCGAGATTTATTCGTTATGACCATAACTGTTTATATCTGAAAGTTTTTTCGATTTAGAGTTACAAAGCAAATAGTCGCAAACATAACTACCGAAATTGCTGAAAAAATCAAAGATCCTGTTCCTGTATGCCAATAGTGGAAGCCTGCTGAATTAGACATTGCCACTAACACAGCCATTAAAGCTATTCGCAAGCCGTTGATGATGAAGCCTATTACAATAGCTGCGATCGGCAGTACTGTTTTGTGCCACCAACTAGTAGGAATAAGTGCCAATAGAATCCAGCTCAGTCCTTGCTTCGGTTGGAAATTATG
>CAKZYI010000553.1 GCA_937884735.1 uncultured Pleurocapsa sp. | reverse complement strand
AGAAATAGTAGTTACCATCAATGCCTTGTGGTATAGTAACTTCTAAACTATTGCTGTAACTTTCACCTGGATTGAGATAGCTAGTGTTGAAAGTTTCTCCCAGCTTGATATCAGTACCATCAAAGTTTTCATCTAAAGACAGCCAAACAGTATCGTGCCAACGCGGTGCGGAAGTAGCCCCATTGCCTGTATTAGTAACCGTCCATTCTACGACTGTTGACTGACTGGAAAAAGCCGTGCTGGGTGCGGTGACGCTAGATACCTGTAGGTTTGGGAAAGTCGGCAGAATAGAGGTAAATTCTGCTTCTCTGACAGTAGTATTGTTATCTTCCTTGCCGTATTCAATCAAACTATTGTCAGTATCAGTTTTGACGACAATACTAAAATTACCTTCTAAGGTTTGAGGTAAAGTTATCTTCTGTCTTCTCTCAATAGATTGTCCCCCAGGAATCGTTCCAGTAAATTGAAATGAACCATAAAGTTCGCCTGCTTTGATATTATTGGGGTCATCAGCTAAGTAAATTCGGTCAGTCCAAGTACCTGTCGCATCATCGCTACCGTTATTGGTGACAGTCCAGACGACTTCTACTTCTTCACCAGCCAGAGATTCTAGGGGAGCTTGAATATTGCTGACTACAAGATCGACATCTAATGCCGTTAAATTAAATGGTACGGCAAATAGATTATCCGTTTCATCTGTTTCTCCTTGAACGTTGTTGCTATCAGCTACGAATAACAAATAGCGATCGCCGATCTCTGTACGCGGAATAGTAATATCAGTTGAAATTGTGTAGCTATTGTTTGAATTTAAGGAAGTATAGTCCCCTGTAGTCTGAGAAAATAAATTGATGTCGTTCTCGTCTAGGTAGAGATCGTCAGAGATATAAACACGGTCATATCCGCTTTTTGGTGCTTCTACAGAACCCTGATTGGCTACTGTCCAAGAAACTTCTATAGTTTCTCCTAAATAACTCGATTGGGGTGCATCGGTATTAGTAACGGTTAAATTAGGAGCAGCTATGTTAACGGGTAAAGCATAAACGTTATCAGTTTCATCGGTTTCTCCTTGAACGTTGTTGCGGTCGGTGACAAACAGTAAATAGCGATCGCCTGTAGAAGTATGAGGAATAACTAAATCTTGACTAAAAGTGTAACTATCTCCTGCTGCTAAAGGAGTTCTATCTCCAGTTTGCTCATCGCTTAGATAAACATCATTATCATCTAAATATGGATCGTCAGAAATATAAATATAATCAGACCATTCAGTGGGTGCGGTAACATTTCCTGTATTAGTAACCGTCCAAGATAAAGAGATTGGCAGATTTAAAAATGCCTGTGCTGGAGAACTAACTTCGCTAATTTCTAAGTTTGCCGCCTTAATATTAATTGGCGCAGCATAGACATTATTGGTTTCATCACTTTCCTTTTCTATGTTGTGCTTGTCTAAAACAAACAACACGTAATAAGAACCGAGCAGATCGTCAGCCAGCCTTACATCTGCATTCAGTGTATAATCATTGCCTGATTCTACGGGATTAGCATAGATTCGATTAGTTAAAGATTTATCTGTTTCATCATAGATTTCATCTTCAGACAAATAAATATAATCTCTCCAGCCAGATGAGAAATTAGGAAAAGCAGTTCCTTCTCCAATATTATTGACTGTCCAAGATATATTAAAAGCTTGATTTAAACTGACATCAACTGGAACATTGACTTCCGAAACTTCAAGATCTGGAGATTTGATTTCAATTGGTACGGCTAGGGTATTGTCATTCTCATCTGTTTCCCCTTGATAATCCCCTCGGTCTGTAACGAATAAAATGTATTGCTCTCCAGCATCTACTGTTCGAGGAATTGTAATGGGCTGTGAAATTGTATAACCATCACCAGCTTCTATTGGAGTGTAGTCTGGTGAATAAAATTGGCTTAGATAAGTATCGCTGCTATCGTAAATAGGATCGTCAGAAAGATAAATATAATCGCTCCAATTTCCAGCAGCTATATTTTCTCCTGTATTAGTGACAGTCCAAGAAACATTTAAAGTTTCGTTAAAAGATACTGTATCAGGTATATCTGCACTAGTAACAGTTAAATTAGCCGCATTAAGTTCGATAGGAATGGCTAGAACATTGTCTGTTTCGTCTGTTTCTGGAAAATGGTCATTTCTATCTGTCACAAACAATACATAGCGAGAACCTATACCAGCAGCTTTGGGAATTGTTACGTTACTCATTGCAGTGTAACTATCTCCAGAAGCGATAAAAGTATTATTATCCTGTTTTTGTCTGGTTACATAGACATCGCTACTATCTAAATTCTCGTCTTCAGAAATATAAATCCAGTCATACCAAGTGGCAGATGCAGTAGCAGAACCAATATTAGATACTATCCAAGATAGACTTACCGTATCGTTTAAAGTTGCCTCTAGGGGGACAGTAGCATCAGTTGGTTTGATATTTGTGGCGTCTAATAGTTCAATTGGATCAACTCGAACTTTGTCTGCTTCATCTGTTTCTCCCTGACGATTTGAGCTATCGGCAATGAAGATTAAATAATAATTGCCAGGATCTGCGTCAGGTATATCGATTTTGCTAGTTCTACTATAGCTTTCTCCTGCTCTGATACGTCTATCAGAACGATTTCGATTGCCAGTGTAGTCATTTTCTTTTTCTACATAAGCTAGTCTACTGTCGCTACTATCATAAGTATCATCTGTAGAAAAATAAACGCTGTCGTACCAATAGTTAGCTAAAGTGGTTAAGTTTCCTGTGTTAGTAACTTTCCAAGAAATATCAATCTCTTTGCTATCTTTATTTTCTTTGGAGGGTGCTACAACATCAGAAATAGTCAGATTGGGAGCTTTAATATTGATAGGTATAGCAGTAGTATTGTTAGTCAAATCCGTTTCAAACTGTTGGTTTAGCTTGTCAGTAACCAACAATAAATAGCGGTCTCCCAACTCTGTGTTGGGAATTGTTACCGATCTACTATTTGTATAGCTTTGTCCTGCTTTCAAAGAAACATCTGTATTATCTCTAGATGAATTACCTACATATACATCGTTTTCATCGTAAATTTCATCATCAGAAATATATATGTAATCGCGCCAATAGTCAGATTCAGCAGCATCAGTACCATTGTTGGTAACTGTCCAAGAAAGATTAACTCCACCGAGTACTGATGCTGAGAGGGCAGAGGTATTGCTGATGATACTCAGATCTACGTCGGGAACGCTTAATGAAATAGGAACTGCGGTAAAGTTATCGTCTTCATTACTTTCTTTTTGGCTAGAATAACTGGAGCTATGGTTATCAGTGTAGAAAATTAAATAGTAATCTCCTGCCTCTGTATTGGGAATAGAAATATTAGAATTTACAGTGTAGCTGCCATTAGGTTCTATGTTTGGACGAGTTTCTGTACTCTGAGATCTTAATTGAGTATCGCTCTCGTCATAGTTTGCATCTTCGGATAAATAAACTTAGTCGTACCATCTGTAAGCAGAAGTTGGCTCGTTACCTGTGTTAGTTACTGTCCAAAAGATATCAATAGTATCGTTAACCACTGCTTCTGCTGGGGAAAATGTATTGGAGATAGTCAAATTGGGAGCAATGAACTCAATAGATACAGCACGGACGTTATTAGTTTCATCGCTTTCTACTCTATCTTGATTATCATCTGTTATGAACAATAGATACTGAGTACTTCCAGCTGCATCTTGAGGAATGGTTACATTCTGTTCTACGGTGTAGCTATCCGAAGGATAGAGAATACTTTCTCCATGAGTATAGTACTGACCACCACTCGTTAGTTCGCTATCCAAATCATCTAAAAATTCATCATCAGATAAATAACCGCGATCGTAAAAACCTCTTGCTGTTTTTTTATTACCATTATTAGTTACCGTCCATGATAAAAAGACATCTTGACCCCAGGTGATTTCTGATGGAGCTATGGTTTCTGTAACTACTAAATCGACATCTCCATTAAATACCTCAACAGGTATAGCACTAGAATTATTAGATTCATCTGCTTCCACTTGATTGTTAGTGCCGTCTGCTACTATTAACTAATAGTAATTTCCAGGTTCTGTATCGATACTTGATAAATTAATATTACGACTAGCATTGTAGCTTGCACCTTCTTCTAAAGGGGAATAGTGAGTATTGTACCTATAAAATGATAGCTGGCGATCACTACTATCATAAATTTCATCGGTAGAAAGATAAATATAGTCATTCCAATAGACACTATCAGC
>CAKZYI010000552.1 GCA_937884735.1 uncultured Pleurocapsa sp. | reverse complement strand
GGTTCGCTATTTAGCAGCCGTTGTTATAGATAGCTCAAATTACTATAAAAATACAATACAGTTTTTCCATATTGGCGACGATTCGCGATAAATTGAATTATGAAGTGGTAGCCAATTATACGATTAATTCAATATTGAAGATGAGCAAAACTGTTGCAGAAGTTATGACTGCCGATCCGACTACAGTATCTCCCCAAACATCCTTGCAAGAAGCAATACAGATACTGGCAGAGAAAGACATTAGCGGTTTACCAGTTGTAGATGAAAATGGAGCGTTAGTCGGAGTGATTTCCGAAACCGACTTAACGTGGCAAGCTACAGGGGTAGATGCACCACCCTATGTAATGTTCCTCGATAGCGTAATTTATCTTCAAAATCCACTCAAGCACAACGAAGAAGTACATAAAGCCTTGGGACAAACTGTACAAGAAGCGATGAGCGATCGCCCTGCTACAGTTAAGGGTAGCCAGCCAGTACGAGAAGCAGCCAGAATCATGCACGATAAAAAAGTGAGACGTTTGCCTGTGGTGGATGATGACTCGAAACTAATTGGTATTATTACTCAAGGCGATGTGATCAAAATGATGGCAGCTGAGTAAGGGGCTAGATCTACATTATCTTTTTTTCATGATGTAGAGAAAAAGGCGTTGCATCATAATGAGATGGTTTAGGTTGACTGGGGGACACGAAGCTATGCTTCGTCCAGAATCGAAGATTCTGGGAACATCAAAGATGTTCGACTGGGAGAAAAGCTAATCTTTACTGCTGCTAGATCATCCTTAAAACATGCAATGCCGAGAAAAGAAATAACAACGTCAACTTTAAAACAATTTTTTATTAGTTTATGAGCATTACACCAGAATCAGTCAAAGAATTATTAGAATCCGAAGATTTCGGAATGCGTATTAGAGGTTTAAATCAACTACGCGAAATTGAAATAGAAACTGCTTTTGAAATGGTGCAGCCATTAATCACTGATGATAATACTCGCGTGCGTTATGCCGCAGTAAGCCAGTTAGATACTCTAGGAAACAAAGAAAAAGAAAAATGTTTGGCAATATTGCGCGATCGCCTATTTAACGATCCTGAGCCAGATGTGCAAGCAGCAGCGGCGGATGCTATAGGTGGCTTGAAGCTGGTTGAAGCTTTTGAAGATTTAGCAAATGTCTTCCACGATTCATCTGAATGGCTAGTACAGTTTAGTATTATTGCTGCATTAGGAGAATTGGGTGACGCTCGTGGTTTCGATCTTTTAAAAGAGGCTTTAGAATCAGACAACAATCTTCTACAAACGGCTGCTATTGGCTCAATGGGTGAATTAGGAGATAATCGTGCTATTCCTTTGCTGTCTACTTTTGTAGATAACGAAGATTGGCAAATACGTTATCGTCTAGCACAAGCTTTGGGTAGATTGGGGGGTGATGAAGCTCAGGCAGTAATTGCCAAATTAGCCAATGATGAGTCAGAACAAGTCGCACAAGAGGCTAAAAATAATTTACGCTAAAAAAGCATAAAGCATAAAGCTTGATTGAATTTTATCAGCTCGAGTAATTCCCCAGCTTATGTTGGAATTGCCACTTGTTCTGTTCCTCCCAATTTAAAGGCAGAGTGGACTGCTTGGAGTGCCTTGACACCTTGAGACTGGTCGATTACACAACTGATTTTGATTTCGGAAGTAGTAATCATCTGAATATTAATTTTCTCTTGAGCTAAGGCTGCAAAAAATTTAGCTGCCACACCAGGATGTCCAATCATCCCCGCACCCACTACGCTTAATTTGGCGATCGCCGTATCGCCAAAAGCTTCTCCACAGCCAATTTTGCTATTTAATTCCCCAATTACCTCACAGGCTAATTCGGCATCGCTTTGTTCTACAGTAAAGGCAATATCGCGAGTCGGAACACCGTTAATAATGTGACAACGCTGGGATTGAATAATCGCATCTACGCTGATGCTTTTTTGCGCTAGTAAAGAAAATATTTGAGCTGCCATTCCTGGGCTATCTGGTACATGACGAATGGCAATTCTAGCCTGATCGTTATCTAGGGCTACTCCTCTTACAGGAGGATGTTCCCCTTCGTATTTATTGGCAATGATTTCTTTTTGAGAACTAAGATCGACATCAAAAGCTTGGGACAATAGATGTAAGGCGCGATCGCATTCAGCTTCATCAATTACACAGCTTACTTTGACTTCTGAAGTAGAAATCATTTGAATATTAATTCTGGCATCAGCAAGTACTTTGAACATTTTAGCTGCAATGCCAGGACGACCTATCATACCTGCGCCAGATATAGCTACTTTAGCAATTTTACGGTCAACAATTACTTCTGCTTGTTCTAGGGCATCAGAATTAGTGCGAAGGGACGGAGCGATCGCCACTGCCACGGCTTCAGCCTGTTTTAGAAGCTTATTAACTACAGTAAAAGCAATATCATTACTGTTTCCTTCGTGGATAGATTGAATAATCAAGTCCACATCAATATTTTGCTTAGATATTTCCCCAAACAAGTTAGCAGCCACTCCAGGGAAGTCTGGTACCCGCAATAGTGCTACTTTTGCCTGATCTCGATCCACTTCTACCCCATCAACCGCTTTGGCAATTTCCATGCCCTGTAAAGAACGCGGTTGGGGCAAACGAGACACTACCCTAGTGCCAGGGCGATCGCTCCAGCTAGATAATACTACCAGTGGCATGCCATAGTTACGGGCTATCTCTACCGCACGGGGATGAAGTACTTTTGCTCCCAAACTAGCTAATTCCAACATCTCATCAGCAGTAATCTCTGGCATTAATTGAGCCGAAGGCACAAGGCGAGGATCTGTCGTTAGAATCCCAGGGACATCGGTATAAATCTCACAGCGATCGGCTTTTAAAGAAGCCGCTAAAGCCACAGCAGAAGTATCCGAACCACCTCTACCCAAAGTAGTAATTTCTAAATCCGCGCTGCTGCTAACTCCTTGAAAACCAGCAACAACCACAACTTCACCCTTACCCAGATGCCGCTCCAAGCGATCGGTACACACCTGTAAAATTCTGGCTCGACTATGTTCTGCTTCGGTGACAATTCCTACCTGCGCTCCTGTCAAAGAAATTGCAGGCTGCCCCAATTCTTGTAACGCCATGCTCAACAAAGCGATAGTTACCTGCTCTCCTGTGGATAGCAACATATCCATTTCGCGACGACAGGGAGTACTAGATATTTCATTTGCTAGCTTAACTAGAGTATCAGTTGTCTTGCCCATTGCAGAGACTACAACTACCAAGCTATTTCCTTGCTCTACAGTCTTTTTGATTCTGTTGGCAACAGCTTGGATACGTTCTACTGAACCTACTGATGTACCGCCATATTTCTGAACCACCAACGCCATAATATTATTCTCTTAATCCCACAGGAGGCATCGCTTATATTATCAGTTATTAGTTACAACCCGCCACTTAATTTACGGTATTAATGACTAGGCGTTTTGAAGTTGCCCTTTAAAGGTATCAGCTTCTGGTAAAGATGAACCTTCTTCCATGGATGAATCTACCATTAACTGTAAGACCTCTTTGGCATTTTTCAATGCTTCTTCGTAGGTAGCTCCATAAGTCTGACAAAGTTCTCCCCATTCGGGTAAAGTAACTACAAAACAGCTATCTTTGTTTGACCACTGAATTACCATACTATAGTTCAACATTTAGATTCTACTCCGTAATATTTAAGAGTGAAATTTGTTTACATCAAGCAAAATGATTTGTTTAGGACAGATGGGTCACTGCTAAACTCAAATTCTGTTCAATATAGACTGCATTTATCTATTCAATGTTAAATAAAGATCTTCATAACGTCATCTTCAACACTTAATAACAGTGATTAAAGCAGTAATTTTTGATATGGATGGCTTGCTTATAGATTCTGAACCTCTATGGCAAGAAGCAGAAATGATTATTTTTCAAGAAGTTGATATTACCTTGACTCCTCAACTTTGTTTACAAACAAAAGGACTGAGAATTGATGAAGTTGTGGACTACTGGTAGCAAAAATATCCTTGGACTAATCTTTCTCAAAAGCAGGTGGAAGAATTAATTGTCGCTAAAGTAATTGAGCTAATTTCTTTTGA
>CAKZYI010000551.1 GCA_937884735.1 uncultured Pleurocapsa sp. | reverse complement strand
TCGTCTGCGGCAATCACTAGATTTAGCTATGCTTGAGTCACTTTTTTTGTCTGATAAATAAAGCCTAATAATTGTTGATTTACTGTAGACATAAAATTATTTTATTCAAATATAAGCAACACAAACTAAGCTCGAATATATTTTTCAAACTTTGATTATGAAAATCTTATTTTTTCAGTACAACATTTTAGTTTAAAACCCTCAAAGTGTAGATATCTATTGTTTAGGACATAAATATCTGGACTGGTGAGACTTTAGAAACTTAGCTCAGTACTAAATTTAAATACAATATTTTGGTTGAGTCAGCATTGATTGAATAGCTCGTAATTCATCTGTCTAACTTTCGATGTATTTAGCTGATTTATTTATTTGTGAGTATTTGCTGGTAGTCACATCTAAATTAAAATCGCCCCAAATCAGAAATATGTTAGTAGCTATGCAGTTGTATGTTTACTTCGACTCATTTATTTTTGAGATTGATAATAAGTTTACCTTATACAGTTTATCATTATCGACCAAGAAAATGTAAAGTTATTAAAAAATTAATTATTGAGCGTGATAAAAGTATTTTTTCCAGCCACATATTTCTTGACTTAAACTAAACTTAATTTGAAAAATATTCTGTTGATATTATCCAATCTACAATTACGATAAATCTAATTGCACTACTATATTAACCATATTTTGTAAAGTATTTCGCCACAAAAGGAGTGTAAGCGTGAATTCAGAGTTTTTTTATGCCTTGTTATTATTTATTCTGTTATCCCAAATATCCGCTACCGCAATTTTATTATCTCGCCTGCTCAAAGGTGCAAAAAGGCGATCGCCTTTACTACCGCAACAAGCAGATCCTAGTTTACTAGGTAAGGTTAGTGTTATTGTACCGACTCTTAACGAAGCAGAGAGAATTAGCCCTTGCTTGGAAGGTTTGAGTCGTCAGACTTACGAACTACGAGAAATAATTGTGGTTGATAGCGATTCTCAAGATGGCACCCAGAATTTAGTTAAAGCTAAGGCAGAAAACGATCCTCGGTTTCGCCTCATGAGCGACGATCCTCTACCTGATGGCTGGGTTGGTCGTCCTTGGGCTTTGCATATGGGCTATTTGAATATGTCAGACCAAAGCGAATGGTTTTTGGGCGTAGATGCAGACACCGAGCCGCAACCTGGCTTAATTTCCAGCATTGTTAAAGTAGCAGAAGCGGAAAGCTACGATATGGTGTCCTTCGCACCTCAATTCATTTTGCAATATCCAGGGGAATGGTGTTTGCAGCCAGCTTTATTGATGACTCTGTTGTTTCGTTTTGAGTCAGCAGGAGTTGATGCAGCTAGCTCTAGTAGAGTAATGGCAAATGGACAATGTTTCTTGTGTCGTCGTTCGGTACTAAAAAAACTTAATGGCTATACTACTGCGGCAGGTTCGTTTTGCGATGATGTTACCCTCGCGAGAAACATTGCCGCAGCAGGTTATAAAGTAGGATTTTTTGATGGATCAAAAGTAATCAAGGTCAGAATGTATGAAGGAGCAAAAGAAACGTGGAATGAGTGGGGAAGATCCCTAGATCTTAAAGATGCTGCTAATTCGGCTCAGGTATGGGGGGATGTTCTGTTTCTCTTGTGCGTCCAGGCTTTACCCTTGCCAATGTTGCTACTGAGTGGTTATTTACTGTACTTAGGCAATAACTATCCCACAATAATCGCTATTTTTAGTTTAAACGCTTTTTTGATTTTGTTGCGTTACGGAATGTTGATTGCGATCGCTCCTTCCTATTTTGGAACGTCATTTTTCTTTTGGCTATCTCCTTTTGCCGATATTCCAGCAGTCTTACGCATCTTTCTATCCTCCCTAAAAAAACCCACCAAATGGAGAGGGAGGAATTATCAATCCAATAGCTAACTATTGAACAACAGAAGGCATTTGAAAAGTCTTAGCTTCAGGTAAAGGTTGTCCTTGAGATATAAAAGATTCAATTAAAGAAGTAAGAATTTCTTGGGCATTATCTAAAGCTTTTTCGTAAGATTCTCCGTGAGTATTGTAATTGTCCCATTCTGGAAGGCTGGCAACAAAGCAATTATCTTTTTGAGACCATTGAATAACTATTGAGTAATTATGATCCATTATTATTAATTTACCCTCAAACTATAAAGAAAGTGATTGATAGTTGATTATCATCTCTGTTATAACCTCTGTTATTTCATTAAGCATTAATCAAAGACGATAAGTTAACATACTTATTCAAAAACTAATGAAAAAATTACTAGTTACTGGGGCGAGCGGTTTTTTGGGTTGGAATTTGTGTCAAGCTGCTACAAAAAACTGGGAAGTATATGGAACTTATTTTAGTCAGAAAGTTGAGATACCCAATATAAGCTTATTTAAAGTAGATCTAAGAGATTATGAAGCGATCGCAGAACTAGTCAAAACCATTAAACCCGATGGGATAATTCATACTGCTGCTGCTTCTAAACCAAATTTTTGCCAAACTCATCCCGAAGAATCCTATGAAATCAACGTTGCTGCATCGATTAATATTGCTCGTTTGTGCAGCAAATATAATATTCACTGTGCCTTTACTTCAACCGACTTAGTTTTTGATGGGGAAAACCCTTTTTATCGCGAAAGCGATCCTGTTTCTCCTATCTGTTATTACGGCGAACAAAAAGTAGCTGCTGAAAACAAAATGAGTGAAATACACAATGCGATCGCAATATGCAGAATGCCCTTAATGTTTGGACATGCTTCTCCTGTTTCGCCTAGTTTTATTCAAGGAATAATTAGTAATCTAAAAGCAAATCGGGAAGTCAATTTATTTGTTGATGAATTTCGCACCCCTGCAAGTGCCAGTGCCGCTGCTGCTGGTTTATTACTAGCGGTAGAAAAGAAGATAAAGGGAACATTACACTTGGGAGGAAAAGAAAAGACATCCCGCTATGACTTTGGTTTACTCTTAGCAGATATCTGGCAATTACCTACAGAGTTGATCAAGCCAGGAAAACAAGCCGATATAGTCATGGTAGCAAAGCGAGCGCCAGATACGTCTTTAGATAGCAGTAAAGCTTTTAGCTTGGGATATCAGCCCTTATCTTTAAAAGAAGAATTAATTAACGTTAGCATTTAATACCGTTTAGATTTAAGTTTGCTACAGATGAATGAGCAGGGGAGGCAGAGGAAGCAGAGGAAGCAGAGGAAGAGATAAATCTATCTGTCGTATTCTTTTTTCAAATTGGTCTAACAAAGAAAAAACCACAAATTAAAGCACCATAATTCATGGTTTTCTACTAGCATCAAAAAATTTTATTTTTCGGGAATAAATTTAAGAGACACTCCATTCATACAATATCTTTGACCAGTAGGGCTTGGTCCATCACCAAACACATGACCTAAATGTCCACCACAGCGATTACAGTGTACTTCTGTTCTAGTCATAAACATAGAGCGATCGACAGTAGTGGCAATAGCTTCTTCTAAAGGCTGATAAAAGCTAGGCCAACCTGTGCCACTATTAAATTTAGTGTCAGAACTAAATAGAGGTTGTCCGCAACCAGCACAAACATAAGTACCATCGTCGTAAACTTTATCTAAAGGGCTTGTTCCAGCTCTTTCCGTACCGTGTTTTCGTAGTACTTTAAATGCTTCAGGAGAAAGAATTTCTTTCCATTCCTGCTCTGTTTTTTGAACTTCGTATCGATTTTCTGAAGTTTTCATGTTTATTAAATTAGTAATATATGAAGAATTGCAAATATTAATATTATGACGTGAGTTTGCAATGTTGGTGATTAGAACAAAAGTTTTTATTTAAAGCGATCGCTTATTCTCATAGCAGCGTATCTCAAGACCCTAAAATTAATCTTACAAACAACGAGTAACCAAGAATGAGAACGATTGATGAAATCA
>CAKZYI010000550.1 GCA_937884735.1 uncultured Pleurocapsa sp. | reverse complement strand
AGCTTTTCGGATTAACTTAGCCGATTACCCCAGCTTTACAGAATTATTAGCTAGAGCCAGAGAAACCGCCCTAGAAGCATACAGCCATCAAGATTTACCCTTCGAGCAGTTAATCGATAAATTACAGCTAGAGCGATCGCTTAGTTACACTCCCCTGTTTCAAGTAATGCTGGTATTAGAGGAACAAAATAAACCAGTAGAAGTAGAAGGATTAACCTGGAAACCCCTAGAGCGAGTTACCACCCAAGCTAAGTTTGAACTTACGTTTACTATTAAGGAGACTGACAAAGGCTTACAGGGAGCGATTGAATATAACCAGGCTTTGTTTAGCGCGGATACAATCCATCGTTTAGCGGGACATTTTCGCACACTGCTAATCTCTATCGCCGACAACCCTGAAGCAAAAATATCCAACATTTCTATTCTTAGTAAAGCTGAACTACAACAGCTAGTTAATAAATTCAATCAAAGCAATAATGTTGTCATAGATAGCTGTGTTCATGAACTATTTGCATCAAAAGCCGAGCTTACCCCTGAAGCCGTAGCCGTAGTTAATGGCTCGTCAAAAATCACCTATGGAGAATTAAACGATCGCGCTGACAGTTGGGCATCTTACTTACAAAGCCTTAACGTAAAATGCGAAACCAAAGTGGGGTTAATGGGCGATCGCAATATCGATACCATAATTGCCCTACTAGCCATCCTTAAAGCTGGCGGTTGTTATGTCCCCCTCGATCCAAACTATCCTCAAGAGCGCATCAACTGGATGCTAGAAGATACCCAGCTAACTATTGCGATCGTTCAAACAAAATATCGAGACAAACTGCCTAAAAGCGATCTTACAGTAATTAACCTAGACTCTCCCCCCATCTTCTTATCTCCCCATCTCTCCATCTCCCAGTCTCCCCATCTCCCCATCTCCCCCTCTCCCAACAACCTCGCTTACATAACCTATACATCAGGCTCTACGGGTACACCAAAAGGGGTTGCTATTCCCCATTGCGGAGTAGTCAGACTAGTTAAAAACCCCAACTATGTCGAACTAAATACAGATACAGTTTCTCTCCAAGCTGCACCTCTATCCTTTGATGCTTCTACTTTTGAAATCTGGGGTGCGTTGCTCAACGGCGGAAAAATAGTAATCTTATCTAATCCCGTACCTTCTTTAGCAGAATTAGGTCAAACTATTGTCAAAAATAAAATTAATACCCTTTGGCTGACGGCTGGTTTATTTCATTTAATGGTAGACGAACAGTTAGATAGTTTCCGTAATGTACGCCAACTGCTAGCAGGGGGAGATGTTTTATCCTCTAGCCACATTCAAAAACTGATTCAGGCTCATCCCCAATGTAACTTAATTAATGGCTATGGTCCTACAGAAAGCACTACCTTCGCCTGTTGCTATCCTATGGATCGAGATACAGAAATTAATAGCGATCGCTCTATCGTCGGCTATCCAATTTCCAATACTCAGCTATACATACTAGACAAATATCTCAATCCAGTCCCCGTCGGAGTCTCAGGAGAATTACATATTGCGGGTACTGGTTTAGCCAGAGGTTATTTAAATCGTTTTGATTTAACTGCTGAAAAATTTATCCCGAATCCATTCGTAGGAACATACCATGGTACGTCTCTACTGTACAAAACAGGCGATCTCGTCAGATATCTATCCAGCGGTAAAATTGAATATTTAGGGCGCATCGACAACCAAGTTAAAATTAGGGGCTTTAGAGTTGAATTAGGGGAAATTGAAACAGCTTTAAATCAAATTGAAGATGTCAAAGACAATGTTGTTTTAGTTAAGAACAATGCTCAAGGCAATAAACAACTAATAGCTTATATTATTTCTCATAAAGCAAGCTCTATAGAGAAGCATAATTGGCATAAATTACTCAAGAGCAAACTGCCAGATTATTTGATTCCTAGTGCGTTCGTAACCTGTGAATCTTTTCCTCTAACAGCCAATGGCAAAATAGATCGTAAAACACTTTTGGAAATAGATTTTATTCCATACCAGCCATCAGAAACATCTCCTAAACCTAAAACAGAGATCGAACTAAAACTAATACAAATTTGGTCAGAAGTTCTTAATTTGGAAACTGTAGAGATAAACAGTAATTTCTTTGGCTTGGGTGGAGACTCTATTCTGGCAATTCAAATTATTGCTAAAGCCAATCAAGCAGGCATAGAGTTAACCCCCAAACAGCTATTTGAACATCAAACTATTGCCGAATTAGCTACTGTGGCTAAAGCTAAGATTAGTAATACAGCAGAACAAGGATTAGTCACTGGCACAATTGCTCTTACGCCGATTCAAAAGTGGTTTTTTGAACTAAATTTAGCTAATGTTAATCATTTTAATCAGTCAGTATTATTAGAAGTAAAACAAGTTTTGGACATAGAAGTATTGCAATCTTCTATTCGACAATTATTAATTCATCATGATGCACTGAGAATAGAATTTACGACTACAGATAATGGCTGGTCACAGTACAACTCCGATGTAATCCCTACACTCAATATACAGCAAATAGATTTAGGTGATTTATCAGCAGAAGAACAAACGAAAGCTATTACAAGAGAAAGCGATCGCCTTCAAGCAAGCTTAGATATTGAAAGAGGTTCACTAATCAAAATTGCTTACTTTAACTTAGGAGAAAAACAAAGCGATCGCTTATTAATTATTATTCATCACTTACTAATTGATGGTATTTCCTGGCGGATTCTTTTAGAAGATTTACAAACAGTATATCAGCAGATATTAAATAACAAAAAAATTCAATTACCAGCAAAAACAACTTCCTATAAACAATGGTCAAAATATCTTAACAGCCATGCAAACAATTTTGATAAATTAGATAGTAATTATTGGCTAAAACAAAATAAATATAGCGATTGTTTGTTACCAAGAAATATAGAATTAGTTAAAAACAATTCTAATATTGTACAAACAGTCAAAGTTACTTTAGATCGTCAGTACACTCAAGCATTGCTGCAAGATTCTAATCAAGCTTATAATACACAAATAAACGATCTGCTATTAACCGCGTTGGTCAATACTTTTACTCAAAATACCAATAAATCTTATCTCTTAATAGATTTAGAAAGCCAAGGCAGAACTTCAATTAATACAAAATTAGATATATCTAGAACTGTGGGTTGGTTTACTAACATTTATCCTGTCTTACTAGAGCTTAATAATGAGAGCAAGCTATCAGAAAATATAATAAAAGTTAAAGAACAATTACGTCAGGCACAAAAGCATAGTTTTGAATATGGTATTATCCGCTATTTACAAGAAAATCAACTGATAAAATCATTACCTGCTGCACCAATTAGCTTTAACTATTTAGGTCAATTTGATAATTTGCAGTCTAACTTGTTTGAGTTAGCTCAAGAATCAACGGGACTAACATCTGCAACTGAAAACAAAATGAGTCATGAAATTTCTATTAATAGCTCTATTATTGACTCGCAATTACAAATGCAATGGAGCTATTATGTAGCAGGCGATCGAGAAGAAACGATAACTGATCTGGCAAACAACTATATCAGCTGTTTGCAAGCTATAATCGAGCATTGTCAAACTAATATAGGCAGCTATACTCCTTCAGATTTTTCTTTAGTTGAATTAGAACAAAACACAATAGAATCTATTTCTAATATGATTGCTTTTGATGACTAAATCATCCTAGGCAATTTAGATTTATATCTACTATTTCTTGTTTATTAAGGAACTTTAAAAATTAGCAATCAATGAGTCTAAATGCGATCGCTTATGGGTAGCCATCAAAGATAATCTAATACGGCTTGTGGGTACTGTAGGAGGACGAATTGCTGGGGCAAAAATACCCGCTTCTAATAGTTGTTGGGATTTGTTTAAGGCTGCTTCTGGGGTATTTAAAATAAGGCAGAGAATAGGCGACTCAGAAGGTAAAAGATTTTTGTTTGGTAATTGCTGTTTGAGATAATTAATATTCTGCCAAAGTTGTTCTCGTCTACTGGCTTCTTGTTTAATTATTTCGATCGCTTTTATGGCTGCTGCGGTATCGGCAGGAGATAATGCAGTAGTGTAAATCCAGCTTGCTGCACGGTTGCGTAAAAAGTCTATTAAAGTTGCGCTACCTGCCACATATCCTCCCAGACTCCCCAAAGCTTTACTAAGAGTACCAATCTGAATTAATTCTTTCCCCGTACAGTTAAAGTGTTCGACACAACCCGCACCAGTTTTACCCATGACTCCCGTACCATGGGCTTCATCTACCAATAGCATACATTCAAATTCTTCAGCGATCGCAATTAGCTCTGGAAGAGGACACAAATCTCCATCCATGCTAAATACGCTATCAGTAGTAATTAAGCAACGACGGTATAAACTGCGGTTTTCAATCAGTTTTTGGCGTAGGTCATCAATGTCATTGTGTCGGTAGTCAATTGCTTTAGCACCGCTGAGAATTGCTCCTTTCTTTAAACTAGAATGATTGTACAGATCTCCTAAAATTAGATCTCTTTGTCCAACTAACGCCGAGACTGTACCCAAGTTTGCTAAATAACCCGAACTAAATACCAATGCGTCTTCTGTTTGTTTCAAAGATGCGATCGCTTTTTCTAAGTCTCTATGTAGATCTTTGTGTCCGCTTGTTAACCTCGAACCCGTACTGCCAGTACCATAAGCCTCGGTTGCAGCAACTGCGGCTTCTATTAATCTTACATCTCCTGCTAACCCCAGGTAATCATTGCTGGCAAAATTAACTACAGGTTTACCCGATAATTCTACAATCGCCCCTGGTTTCCTTGCAATCGCTTTTACCGAACGATACCAATTAGCTCGATGTATTGTCTCTAAAGATTTGTCTAACCAACTATATGGATTCACCAAGACTCTTAATACGACTTACTGATGTTACACACCAATGTAACGAAGAAGACTGGTTTTGGGCTACTTATAGCGAGAGTCAACAGTTGCTATAGATACTGGTCTAACAAAAAGAAGTAATGCTGCTAAAGCCAAAATATGAATTGACCAATGAGCGATCACCAAACCCCAAATTAAACAAATAACTGTCATCCCAGCACCAAGCAAAGCAAAGATATCGTTAGATGTGCGGAGATAAATAACGATACTGACTATAGCGGTGACAAATAATAAAATGGGAAACATAGGGATCGTTGTTTTCTGGTTAATTAGTAGTTAATTTTCGACTAAGAAGACTAGGTTTTAGATTTACTTTTTCTGAACTAGCAAACTATAAAGATAATTTAAACTTATCAATTAGATAACTTCGGTTTATCATTCACTCTTCTAATTTAGCGTGCGATCCCCAAATAAAGCTGTTTTTTCTGAGTCAATTACAGATATTGTAAATTTTCTTAATAAAGTGTTATTTTCAGTCATTAAACGGGGCAGAAATATTAAGTATTTATAACTAAAAACTAATAACTAACCATTAACAATCAATTGTTTTCTTTGATATTCCAAAAAGTCTAATAACCAATCTTTTAAATATCGAGTTGCACGACAATCATCTTCGTTGTAGCTCAAAATCAAATTTAGCAAAGATCGATCTTGAGTAATGAGCCATTGATCGTACCAACATACAGATTGATCGCCACTTCCAGATGTTTCTCTCCAGTAAAAACCAATCCAATTAGCTATAGCTTTTAAGGAATAGCTTTCTACAGGAAATATAGTAGATTCTATTACCCATTCGTGTAGATCTACTAAACGAGATACTAATTCTTTTACAATGCTTTTTGGTGTATCATAAAGCCTTCCCAATCGCTTTATAGTATCCACTTCATATTCAGAATAATGAAAGATTGGGGCATCAGCATAAAGAGCCATGAAATCTAAAAATTCTTGCCAAATTCTGCCTTCATCTTCTGGTTTTTCGGCTACAAAAGCATGAAAAGTTTCAGTATTATTAGTGCGATCTACCAACAATACTCCTAATAAATAATCAATCTGTCTTTCTGGTTCAGCTTCTATGTCAAAGTAAATTTCAAATGTTCCTGAAGGTATGGGTTGAGTACCAGCTAAATTAAAGCTAGAACGAACTAAAGGGCGATCGCTTTTTATTGCCAAAGCCTGTTGTTTTAGTTGACGCGCAATATCGCGATCAAGTATTTCTGCTAACTTGTTTTCCGCGACAGCTATTAAAGATTCAAAACTATCAACCCCAATATTTTGCATGTGTTCGTAGCGTTTAGGAGTTACTCCAGGCACTAATGATAGATGATTTGCTAGTTTTGCTGCTTGATAACAATAACCATGCCAACTGCAAAGACTGCACCTTTGACGAGAAATAAACACTTCGGGCTTTTGTCTTTTTGCCAACATAATCAAACATTCAGCAATTACAGATTGAACTTTAGTTAGCCAAACGTCAAGATTAACAAAATAATCATTATGCTCTTTTAAAATTAGTTGCGATCGCGTTGGAATCTTTTCTTGAATAATACCTAATAGTTGAGCATGAAAAGCAGATATCAATTTATATTCTGGCTTTGCTCGACGACCCAGTTTAATACTTACGGGGATATATTCCCAATCACCAAAAATAGATTTCCCTGGTTGTTTAATTAAGAGTGATGGGGCAGCAGTGAAAATAATTTCGCCTAATAAACTCTGCTCTTGAGATGTTAGCTTATCAGTAAAAAAATCATTTTCTAATGATGTTTGCCACTGAGAAAAACTTATGCTCAAAGTACCCCTAATAATATAATCAGCACCATCTTTCATTAAATCAATAGTTTGGGCTGTATTAAGTTGCCAATCACGTCTTGAAGCTTCAGGTTTTTGACAATTAAAAAAACTACCATCTTCCGAATTATTCCAGCGATTTTGAATCACATTGGCGATATGAGTTTTGTTTTCTCGTTTCAATTTAATCAGAAAATCTTTTTCAGCATCTCGCTGTTGACGATCGCCATATATCTCTAGAAAAGTTCGCCGATTACAACGTTTGTAATTAAGTAGAAGATGGTCGGTAATTAGCATTTATGAGTAGGGTAGCAAAGTTCAAGAAGTGAAAAAAACAATAACTTTCTGCTTTTTTGCCATAGAGTAAGTTTTGCTACCCGAAAATCGCGTTGCTGAGTATTAAATAAGAAATATCGATATACTAACAAAGGTTCGCCACAGAGCAGGGTTACATATATGAATAATAGTTTATCGTCAACCGATATCCAAGAACATCGCCAGCAATTCCCAGGATTAGTTAACAAAACCTATTTTAATTTTGGCGGTCAAGGTACGATGCCCGATGTGGCACTATCAGCAATTATTGATACCCACAAGTATATTCAACAAATAGGTCCCTTTTCTGGTCAGGTAAATAGCTGGCTGACTACCAAGGTAAATGATTTAAGAAATGCGATCGCATCCGAACTTAATACCACCGCCGAAACTATTACCATTACCGAAAACGTTACCGCAGGATGTAATATTGCTCTATGGGGTATCGACTGGCAACCAGGCGATCGCATTTTGATGAGTGATTGCGAGCAGTCAGGCATTATTGCTAAGGTTGAAGAAATTTTCCGTCGTTTTGGAGTTGAGGTTGCCTTATGTTAGATTTTGGATTCCCTAAACAACGGCAATCCCACCGAAATAATCCGCGATAACCTGACCAAAAATACCCGTCTTGTGGTTTTAAGTCATTTGCTGTGGAATACAGGACAAGTTTTACCCCTCAAGGAAATAGCCCAAGCTTGCCATAATTACTCGGCAAAACATACAGTCAGGGTAATGGTAGATGCGGCACAATCGGTAGGTTCGTTATATCTCAACTTACCAGAGTTAGAAATCGACTACTATGCTTTTACAGGACACAAATGGCTTTGCGGTCCTGCTGGAGTTGGTGGATTATACGTCAGTCAAGCAGCTTTTGAGGAGTTAAATCCCACCTTTATTGGCTGGCGTGGAGTAGAAATGGATGTTCGTGGCAAACCCATCGCCTGGAAACAAGACGGTACGAAATATGAAGTGGCAACATCAGCTTATCCCGAATACGAAGGCTTGAGAAGTGCGATCGCTTTACACCAATCTTGGGGCACCGCTGAAGAAAGATACCAAAAAATTTGCGAAGTGAGCAACTATCTGTGGACTCAGCTACAAACCACCAAACAAGTTAGCTGTCTCAAAAATACTCCTCCCGAAGCAGGATTAGTTTCTTTTACGGTAGAAGGAATCAAACATATTGAATTAGTCGACGCTCTAGAAAAACAAGGCTTTCTCTTGCGAACAATTGCCGATCCAGACTGTATACGCGCCTGCGTTCATTATCTAACTTTGATTGAAGAATGCGATCGCTTAATTGCTGTCATCAAATCGATAATTAAATACGCCTAGTGTCAATTAAAATGATGTACGGAATAGCTTCTAAATTAAGCAATCACGTAAATCAAAGTAGAAATGATTATCTTATTGAATAGCTTTGAAAGCTAAAGGCGCGACAGCTTTGCTGCGCCCAGAGCTTCGCTCTGGAACGAACTCTGTTCGTTGCTAAAGGCTAAAGGCTACGAACTAATAACCTCTCAACGAAGCTAATTCACACTAGGCGTTAAATAGTTTCCATTGGATGCATTAATCAGAAAATTAGGTAATTGCCAATGTTTGTAATATAAATTTATATCTCTACCCTTCCTTCTCGAAAAAATTAGGTTAAATTTAGAAGTGTCTTTTTGGGAGGAGAGAGAGTGAGTATTAAATCGTCAGCACGCAATAAAAGTTCAGCTCAAACTAGAGAGTCAAATATGACATTTTTCGATCCTAGCTTGATCAAAGCAGCTAGAAATATTTATCGAAACTACTATAGTTTGAGTGTTCCAACAGACACTGAAGCAATAGGAGTAATAATCAACCGAGATAGTCATCGAGGACAACTAGCATTTAAACGCAAGCCCATATTATTGCCTAGAGAATGTTTTATTCCCTTAAGGCATATTGAATCGGAAGCTTATTAAAACTAAATATTTTTAATATTTTTTCTTTATTATTTAAAACTAGATTATGGAAACGCTGGTTACAGCAATCGCTTTTATTCTTGCTTTTACTTTTGGAGCTTGTATTGGTAGTTTCTTAAATGTGGTCGTCTATCGTATTCCCGCAGGAATATCTTTGATTCATCCGCCTTCTCGTTGTCCGAAATGTATGCACTCTCTGGGAGTTACAGAGAATGTTCCTGTATTCGGCTGGTTGTGGCTAAGAGGGCGTTGTCGATGGTGCAAGACCAAAATTTCTAGTCGCTATCCTATCGTAGAAGCAACTACGGGATTGGTTTTTATGCTGGTTTTTTGGCGATTTGGCTACAGCATTGAAACCGTTGGCTATTGTGCTTTTTTATCTTGGTTACTGTCTTTGTCCTTAATCGATTTAGATACCATGACACTACCCGCACCTCTAACCAAGTCAGGACTAGTTTTAGGGCTAGTATTTCAAGGAATATGGGGTTGGCAGCTAGCCCAAGGTCAAGGCGTTGCTAATCAACTTATGTTTGGCATTGGCGGTGCAGTATTGGGTATTTGGCTATTAGAAACAATTGCTTTACTCGGTTCGATTATGTTAGGACAGCAAGCAATGGGGGATGCTGATGGTAAGCTAATGGCTACTATTGGGGCATGGATTGGCTGGAAGTATGTTTTAGTTTCTAGCTTCGTTGCATGTGGTTTGGGAGCAGTTATTGGCGGTGGCGCGATTTTGTTAGGTATTTTAGGCTAGAAACAACCCATGCCTTTTGGGCCATTTTTAGCTTTAGGCGGATCATTAAGCTTGTTTTGAGGTGATGCAATGATTAATGGCTATATGAATGCTTTTTTTATTTTCTAGCTTCTGGCAAAATTAACATCGCATCGCCAAAAGAATAAAAACGATAATTTAAAGCGATCGCTTTTTGATATAAATCTAATAAACGCTTTCTACCGATTAACGCACTTACCAGCATTAATAAACTAGATCCTGGTAGGTGAAAGTTGGTAATCAAACCATCAACTACCTGCCATTGATAACCAGGATAGATAAATAAATCTGTCTTTCCTCTAAAGGCTTGCAATGCATCTGAATTAAATTGTTTTGCTGTACCCTCTAAAGCCCTGACAGCAGTTGTACCCACTGCAAACACCCTGCCTCCTCTAGCTTTAGTCTCGTTAATCTTATCCACAGTTGCTTGATTAACCTCAATCCATTCTTGGTGCATCTCGTGATAGAGAATTTCTTCTGTCTCTACAGGGCGAAAAGTACCCACCCCTACATGAAGAGTAATATAAGTCTGATCTCCTCCCTGCTGCTTCAATTTATCTAGCAATTCAGGAGTAAAATGTAGTCCTGCGGTGGGTGCTGCGATCGCGCCTGGCTGTTCGGCGTATACTGTTTGATAGCGATCTCCTGGGGAATCATTTTCCGTGATATATGGCGGTAGGGGTAGTTGCCCATAATCTTCCATATAATTCCAGAGAGTCTTACCCTTTGAAAGCTCAAACTGTAATAATCTTCCCCCTGTAGTCTCATCGCGATCGACTACCGTCGCTTGAAGCTCAAAACCGCCTCTATCTTGATCGCCATCTAGAGGATCGAAAATAATTTTGGCTCCTGGGGTGAAGCGTTTTCCTGGTTTTACCAAGGCTAACCAACAGTTATTAAGCTTTTCCTCCAACAGCAGAATCTCTACTCTAGAGCCAGTTGTTTTACGACCATATAGACGAGCAGGGATTACACGAGTATCATTTAGTACGAGTAAATCGCCCGATTTAAGCCAAGTAGTTAAATTTTGAAAAACCCCATGTTCGCAGGAAATAGGTGAATTTACTATCAGTAGACGAGAGCTGTCTCTAGGAGTTACAGGTGCTTGTGCAATAAGGTTTTGAGGTAATTCGTAAGTATAATTAGAGAGTAAAAAATCCTCGTTCATTCTAGGTGATAAGTTCATATTGGACGATCGTATTTGGGTAGTATCCCCTATCAAAAATTTAAAAGATCGGGTGCTTTTCCCCAAGCGCAAACGACACGTTTATTGTCAGACTATACATAGGCTTCTGTGATAATGGTGTTTATGGACTATCTTTATTTTCTGGCAAATGCCAGTGTAACTCTAAGAACAATTGATTATCTTCTTAATATGGGGCATACTGCAAATGCTTCTTTGACTGTAATTCATCAGATCGATGGTTGGATTGTAAAAGTTCGCTATCCCCAAGCTCTTGAACACAAGCTACATGGCAATTTCCAAGCTTTTATGTCAGAATTGGGCATTACTTATGAACCAGAAATGCGCCTGAAAATGGTGTTTTGGAGCTTAGAAACTGGACAGTCTCCTGTAGAAGTAATGCGTCGCTATCAAGTAGCGGTAGTATCTCATGGAAGACCAGATGGGAAAGACATTGAAGCATTCCGTCAGCAGTTTACCAAAGGATTAGGCTACTGTCCTGAAACGTTGGCTTAATTAGTTTCTTTTTTCTTTAAACCATGTTTGAAGCTGTTGGCGACAAGATTCTGATTTGATTCCTGCCAACACTTTTAGACGATGGTTAGAACAATAACTATCAGGAAGGTTTTGAACGGTGCGGATAGAGCCTGTTTTAGGTTCGTCTGCACCATAAACCAACAATCCTAAACGAGCCTGTATAATCGCTCCTGCACACATCGGACAGGGTTCGAGGGTTACATAAAGGGTACAATTTTTTAGATAGTGACTGTGTTTAACTTTGCTTGCCGCACGAATTGCTAGCATTTCTGCATGAGCCGTAGCATCATGGAGCTTTTTTTTACTGTTGCAGGATTCAGCAATTAAATTATTCTGACTATCCACAATTACCGCCCCAACGGGAACTTCTCCCGTATTTCCTGCTGTTTGAGCCAAAGCGATCGCATGTTCCATCCAGTGACAATGGGTTAGATACGAGTCATAAGTCAACTGGGCAAAAGTTTGCTTGATTATACTGTACTGAAATTTGACTCTTCGACTCATAACCAAAAAACTATTTAGGATTATATAAAAGTACAGATACTTCAGTTGTTAAAAACCTTTAAACTAAATGTTGAACCTCTCAAGATAAAACACATTTATTTAGAATATCTAAGATGAAAATAACAGAAATTTCCCCGATTTTAGAAAAACTATATGACACAAAAGATATTCAGCATGATGTGGAAGAAGCCTGGCAAATTAAAAACTCTCAAATTCATTTGCTCGTACTTCTTTCTGAAGATCGCACTTGGTTAAGACTATTAACTCCTATTGCGTCAGCTAGGGAAGCTCAATCTTTACTTCCACAATTGTTGGAAGATAATTTTGATGCGACTCAAGAAGTTCGTTACGCTATCAATCAAGAAGTTTTATGGGGAGTATATCACCATCCTTTGGGAAGTTTAGTTGCAGAAGATTTAGAAAATGCGATCGCATCTTTGCAATCTTTAGTAGAAAAAGGTCTATCTAATTCTTTCAGTCAGTTAATTGAAAAGCAAATTGTTCAAATTGTCAAAGCAGCCAAAGCTCAAGGACAAAGCAAAGAAGCTACCTACCAGACTATAGACCGTTTTTATCAAGAAGGAGTAATGGGCGGCGTAGACCAAGATCCCGCTCAAAGAGAGCAATTTTTAGCAGCCTGGAAGATGCAGTTGGACCGATTATGGAATGAAGTGGAAGTATAAACCAATGGACAATGAACAATGGACAATTGATAACAAACAAAAAAATTTAATAGAAATTTTAAAAGAAGACTATCAAAGATTTCCCGACAATCAAACTTTTGAGATCTATGCAGAAGATGTTTATTTCAAAGATCCTTTAAATGAATTTAGAGGAGTCAAAAAGTATCGAGAAATGATTGGGTTTCTTAGTAACTTCTTCAGTAATATTGAAATGGAAGTCCACAACGTCACTCAAGAGGACACGAAAATTAAAACCGAATGGACGTTAAATATGACCCCTCCTTTACCGTGGAAACCCCGTTTATCAATTCCTGGTAGGAGAGAAAAAGAAGTAAGCGAAGATAATCTAATTGCTTCTCATATAGACTACTGGCACATTTCTCCCTGGAATGTTTTATCTCAGAATTTCTTTTCTCGTCAAAAAGCGTCACAATAATAAATAGATTAAGTAATGTAACTATTTTTTATTTAGGATCTAAATTTTTTATGCGTGTAATTTTAATGACTGGTAAAGGCGGTGTC
>CAKZYI010000549.1 GCA_937884735.1 uncultured Pleurocapsa sp. | reverse complement strand
CCAACATCAAACGCATAGTTGTTCCAGAATTGCCCGCATCTAATATATTTTGTGGCTCTTGTAGATTACTTAAGCCCACACCTTTTACTGTTACTTTTTGAGAATTTAACTCTGAAATTTCTGCTCCCATGGCTCGAAAACAAGCCGCAGTGCTGCGGGGATCTTCTCCTAATAACAAGCCTTCTATTGTTGTTTCTCCCTGAGCGATCGCTCCTAGCATTAAAGCCCGATGAGATATGGATTTATCACCTGGAATAGTAATATTACCTTGGACTACAATTCCAGATTCACTGGGCGCAATTAATAGCTGTTGAGAATTTTTTGCACCATCTTGGATGCTCACCATAGGAGACATAAATAATTACTTATTACTAATTACTGATTCAGTAAAACAATTGTATTTCGTTCGGGGCGACTTAGAAAACCTTCTTTTTCTAATTGGTTAATCAACTTAGTAACAGTAACTCTGGTTGCACCAATAATTTCTGCTAAATCTTGATGAGTTATGTGTATGTCGATTAGCTGACCAATTTCTATTTGGGTGCCAAACTTCTGACCCAACCACGCTAACATTTTGCAAAGACGCTCATACATTTTATCCGAGCGCATTATGTATAACAACTCTTCTGTTTGTTGTACATGACGATGAATAAAATCGCTAACATGTTCGGCTTGATGTGCGGGAATAGAAAGAGCTTGAACCTTCGTTAAACACTTAACCTGACAAGGATAAACCAGAGACAAAGGTTGCCCTATAATATCTTTTGCACCCCAATATCCCAAGGTTATAGGATGTCCTTCTTCAGTCCAGGTACAAGTTTTGACGATACCTTGTTGCACTAGCCAATAAAAGTCCGTTTCGAGAGGAATTAATTCACTGGAAGAAAATGTCCGATGCTCTATATTATTTTGTGAATGTTTCTGCATCAAAGTATTGATAAATGTCTATATTGTTTTCACATTGTTCTGTATCTTAAACAAAAAATTGATAAAGAGCAATCAACATATTGATAGATAACAATGGGAACCAACTTTAGTGTAAACCATATTACGTTTTCCGCGAAAGACTATAGATTGTTTGGTTTTCTAAGCTATTGCAAAAAGAAGAAATAGTTCGCTCAAAATTGTGATTTTGGCGATCTAATTTAACCTGTAGCTTGGTCATTGGATCTTCTCCTTCAGCAATTAAAAACTCCAAAATATTTATATCTTGCCAACTTCTCAATCTATCTAATATTTTGACGATACCTGTAAGATATGGATGATTACAATCTTTATACCAATCAGAAGCGGCTAATTTTGACTGATCGAAACCCAAGTGAAAAATAAGAGAAGACTTGTTAAATAAAGCAATTGCAATTGGTCTTGCTTCCTCTTGGACTAAAAAATCATGTTCTTTAGCTAAATAACGAATTTTATCTAATTTCTCGTACCTAGTTTCACTATTTATATCTCCTTGCCAATTAATTGCTACTGTAGTTAGATAGGTTTGTAATAGCAAGTGACCTAATTTTTGGGCTTTAGTAGCTAGATATTCTGAGTTATAGTCGGTTGCTTCAATTAATAATGGTAAGCGGTCTACCATCTCTAATCCGTATCCTTTCAAGCCAGCTATTTTACGCGGATTATTAGTAATTAATCTAATTTGTTTGATTCCTAGATCGTTAAGAATTTGCGCTCCCATGCCATAGTCTCGAAGATCTGCGGGAAAACCCAATCTTTCATTAGCTTCTACAGTATCTAAACCCATATCTTGCAAAGTGTAAGCCTTAAGCTTATTGACCAAGCCGATTCCTCTACCTTCTTGACGCAGATATACCACCACACCCAGACCATGAGCTTCAATCATTTTTAAAGCAGCCTGGAGTTGCATCCGACAGTCACAACGCATAGATCCTAAAGAATCTCCAGTTAAACATTCTGAGTGCATTCTCACCATGGCGGGTTTAGAACCCAACTCAGCAATTTCTCCTTTAACGATCGCCAGATGTTCGGTGTTATCTAAAGCATTACGGTAGGCGTAAATTTTAAAATCACCAAACTTGCTGGGAAACTCACATACCGTTTCACGATAAACAAAGCGCTCGTGTTTGAGACGGTAACTTATTAGGTCGGCAATGCTAATCAATTTCAAGTCATGTTCCCTGGCGTATTCTACCAATTCAGGCAATCTAGCCATGGAGCCATTGGGATTTTGAATTTCGCAGATCACCCCCGCAGGATATAGCCCTGCTAATCGAGCCAGATCCACTGCAGCTTCTGTGTGTCCTGCTCGCTTTAAGACTCCTCCTATTCTTGCCCTTAAAGGAAAGATATGCCCAGGGCGCACCAAATCGTCGGGTATGGTGGCAGGATTGATCGCTACTTGAATTGTTTTAGCGCGATCGTCGGCGGATATTCCTGTAGTTACCCCCAACTTTGGAGAAGCATCAATACTTACCGTAAAAGCCGTTTGATTTCTGTCGGTATTTTTAGTCACCATCAATGGTAGATCCAAGGCATCAAGGCGATCGCCTGTCATTGCCAAGCAAATTAACCCTCTAGCTTCTACTGCCATAAAGTTAATCATACTAGGGGTAGCAAACTGAGCAGCGCAAATGACATCACCCTCATTTTCTCGGTTTTCATCGTCTACTACAACGATAGAGCGTCCTGCTTTTATATCAGCCAAAGCTGAATCAATCGAATCAAAAACAATAGAATTACTTTGAGGCGTTTCCACTACAAAAATCTTATATGTGAGTAAAAGTACTTGAAAATCAATCTCAGTACTTAAATAATTGTAACTTTTTTTAGACCCAAAGAACCTGCAACACTTTTGGGTTCACCCTTTTCTAATTAATAATATTTAGAGGTTAATTTAACCAAAATAAAGTTAACAGCAAAAGGAAGAAAAAATTGTAAACTC
>CAKZYI010000548.1 GCA_937884735.1 uncultured Pleurocapsa sp. | reverse complement strand
TACAGAAACTGTGCTAGCATCAGGATTTACGTTATAGAGTTCGCCATCTGCTAGCGTGAAAGCAATGGTTTGTTCTCCTTCCTCAATGCCATCGTTAGCGACAGCAACAGTTAGGGTTGCGCCATCTTCTAGAATAGTCGCAGTAAAACCTCGACCAAGTTCTACAGGGGCAATTCCACCAAATCTTCCATCTGAAGAGAACCCTTCGGTAACGATAGAGCCGATATCAAAGTCGCCCAGAATATCGAAGGTATCACTTTCAAGTAAGAATTCAACACCTCCATCAGGTATTTCACCTTCCACGTCGAAAGTAAGAGTTAGTGTATTTTGGTCGATGAGATCTTCTACTAAAACATCTGCTTCAGCTTCTATTGTTACGCCAATAGTAGGACCTGCACCAGGTTCTACACCATCTTGAACAGTTAGAGGTACAGAATCGCTATCTCCGACGCTGAAGTTAATTACTTCGTCCCCTTCCTCAAGAATGTCGTCGAAAACTGTTAGCTCAAAAGAAGCTTCATTTTCTGTCAATATAATGGGGATACTGTCGAATGGTAGTGGAACATCACGAACTAGCACCGAGCCTGAGAAAGAAGAGATTTCTCCACCAAATCCCACTGGTTCTCTTAGGATGAAAAGACTTTGAATGTTACCGTCTTCATCTGCACCAGTACGACTAAAGTTGTTGAAGTCAGTAATCCAAAGAGGACTATCTGCACCAATATTAAGAGTTGTTGCCAAGCCACCTTCAGGGATATCACCCTCTACATCAAAGTTAAAAGTGACAACCGTTCCTTCAGATTCGATCGCGGTATCGGTACTTAGGGACAAATTTACTATAGGATCTGCCATGGTTTTTTCTTTGTTTATTCAAAAGAGAGATAGAGTATTGATGACTCAAATTAACCTGCTTAAATTAGGATGCATACATAAGATAAGCATCTGAAAATCGGTGGTTAAAGTTAGTCGGAAATCTTACTAAAATGCAGGGGAATATCAGGACTACTATGTGGTAAAGCAGTCATCATTCTTAGAGAAAAGTCTTTAGCGAGGGGCTATGCCCTTATCTCTATGTGCATTATAAAAATATAGTTGCTTTGTTGAATTCGGTCTATTAAGAAACTTTTTCAATAAGCTATATAGAAATATAATACATTAGGACGATAACTTCAAATATTTGATCAAAAAACTTTATGGAGATAACGAAATTCTATAAGTAGCAAACATTATCAAAAGTTCTGACTATAGCAAACACTTGAATAACATTTCGACCAAAGCAATTTGGTCGAATCCTCTAGTTTTGCTGAATGAGTAATGACACTGCGGGTTCTGTTGAAAAATAATTAAACAGGCAGAAGCAGTTTTTTTTGTACATTAAAACTCTTGGCAACAGAACTATATTTGGTAATATATCGAGGTTGAAAACTTGAAAATTATTATTAATAAGCTTTCGTAAATTAAGATATCATCATTGACTTTAAAAAAGCAATAAAATAATCGTGCAAAAATCTGCACGATTATAATTCATAGACGAAAAGATACTAGATAGTCGTTTAACTCAAAAAAGCTTTCTAATTAAGCGGAGGCAAAAAAATTTTTGGTATGATAATTTATGTAGAATCTATATATAGTAGCTGCTATGATAAACGCTTTAAGGATGAAAAATCCTATGAGAGGCTAAAAAACTAATCCGAAAACTCTGAAAACCAAGCCAGAGACTTTAAATAAGCTGTATACATTCAGTAATATACCACGGTCAAAAAGTTAATATTGATTATCAATAAACTTTTGTAGCTCAAGAATATCATCATTGATTTTAGAAAAGCAATAAAATAATCGTGCAAAAATCTGCACGATTAAAATCGTAGAAGAAAGAATACTTGATGGATAGGCAAGAAGTTAATCCACATCAGGCATTTTACAATAAATAGCCTAACTTTTGCCCATAGCATTATATTATCGATTACCTGAAGTTAGGGGCATAATTTTAGTTATGCCCCAATTATTTTTAGACTGTCTGATAAGGACTGGTTAGCTTATCCAATTGATTAACCAATAAACTTAAAAACAAACCAACATCAGTTACTACACCAACAGATTCTACCGAGCCGCGATCGCTTAATTTAGTATCAACTGCTGGATTTATATCTACACAGACCATTTTTACTCCCGCAGGTGTCATATTTCCTACCCCAATCGTATGCAGCATTGTAGTAATCTTCATAATCTTATCTGCTCCTTCATTTAGTTTAGCATACTCTTCTTGGGCTTTGATTAAGTCCATTTGAGTATCAGGAAGAGGCCCATCATCGCGTATTGAACCAGCTAGAGCGAGGGGTACATTATGTTTGGCACATTGATACATAATGCCTTTGGTAATCAATCCTGCTTCTACCGCTAGAGCAATACTACCGTTTCGGCGGACTTGGGTGATTTCCTTGAGGTGGTGGCGATGTCCTCCTCTATCGGGAGTGCCTTTTTGCATATCTACACCTAAAGATGTCCCCATCAAAGACTGTTCGATATCATGAACTGCGATCGCATTTCCTCCTAGCAATCCTTGTACATATCCATTCTGTACCAGGTTAGAAAGATGTTTTGCTCCCCCTGTATGAATTACAACTGGTCCTGCCGTGACTACAACTTTGCCACCGCGATCGCGAATTTGACGCAATTCCCAGGCGATTTGTTCGACAACTAATTCCACTCGGCGTTCGCTCGATACTCCTGCACCCATAAAGCTAAATTCTTCTTTGACTTTATCGCGGGTAGATTTTTTGCGGACGGTACGGATACCATCTACTCCTACTACAACGCGATCGCCTTTGTCTAGATCGCGCAATATTCGACATTCAGCAGGTATGTCATTGCCATTTTCTTTAATGACAATTGCCCCATCCATACGTTGTTTTTGGACTCTGATCCACTGTTGGTTGACCCTAACTTCGGTAGGATAGATATTACTGACATAAAAGTCTCCTGGTGCAACTCCATCCATGTCACAGACTTCTGTTACGGCATCTTTGCCATCGTCACTAGGAATAATTGCGCCAATTTCAATTAGCTGACTAACGATTTTTTCCATTACCTCGTGGTCAGGGGCAGATACACGAACTTCTGCACTGGATGTACTTTGTCTTTCTAGACCTAATTGAAAATTTAGTACTTTGAAGCTACCGCCATTATCCACTACTAAATCGAGAGAACGATTCATAATACCTGCATCCAACAGGTGTCCTTCCATATTGATTACACGGCTTTCTACAGGAGTACTAGCATGAACGTCTGGTAATACAGGTTCGTTCAACCTCAAAGTAAGACATTTGGCTGCACCACCAGCTTTGAGAAACTCTGTTAGGGGAGTTTCAACGACTTCAAACCCTGCATTGTTAAGACGCTGTTTAAGCTCTTTACTTGCCTTGTTCATTACTACCGTATTTTCTACATTGACGGTATTGCAAGCAAAGTTGATGGCATCGGCTTCGGCGATCGCAATTCTTTTTTCTTCGGGAACGCGCTTTTCAATAATGTGATTGGAATAGGAGTCAAATGCAGCAGGAT
>CAKZYI010000547.1 GCA_937884735.1 uncultured Pleurocapsa sp. | reverse complement strand
GAATATGATGCGTCGTTATCTCTCGCGGGGGGCGCAAATGTTGGGATTATTAATCTTACACGAAGTATTAGGGCGCATTAGAGATCCGATGAGTGGCTATATTATGGTGCGTCAGGATGCTTTAGTTGGAAGTATTTTTAATCCTTTGGGCTACAAAATTTTAATTGAGGTAATGGCTAGGGGCAACATTGCCTGGATTGGCGAAGTTAGCTATATTTTTCAGGAAAGAAAAATAGGAGAAAGTAAGGTTACTTACCAGCAATATATTGAATATATTCTGCATCTAGTGCGCCTCAGACTGAATCTGTGGCAGATCGATCGCTTCTTGCGTTTTGGTATTTCGGGCTTTAGTGGCGTATTTGTCAATTTAGGGGTTTTATATTTATTACGGGAGTTTATCGATCTGGGGTTGACTCGTAGTGCAATAATCGCAGCAGAAATAGCGATTGCCAATAACTTTTTCTGGAACGATCGCTGGACTTTTAAGGATATTTCTAGCAAGCAGAAAAGCAAGCAAAAAAAGCTAATTAGATTTCTCAAATTTAATTTGATTTGCCTTTCTGGATTAGTACTAAATATTTTATTGCTGAATATTTTCTATAATTTGTTAGGCATCAATCAATACATAGCAAACCTCATTGCGATCGCTTTAGTTACTTTTTGGAATTTTTGGTTCAACCTGAAACTTAATTGGCGCAGCACCAACAATAATTAACTATTAATTTCTAATTTTCCATTGTCCATTGTCCATTGTCGCCCTCGACAGTTCCTTCAAGTCGGGAAACCCGCCCAACGGACTGTCTCGCAATTATCAATTGTTCATTAATTCCTTCCTGCCAAATATTAACCAAATTATGAATACTATTTTCCCAGCTATATTCTTGAATCGAAAGCTTTGCTTGTCGTCCCATTTGCTGTCTTAAATCTGCGTTTTCAACTAACATTTTTAGCTTGTCGATAAAGTCAGCACGATCGCCTGGATTATAAAGCTAGCCGTTTTTGCCGTGCTTTATATTTTCGACAACTCCTCCAGCATTAGGCGCGATCGCGGGAATACCCGCAGCAAATGCCTCTAAAATAGTTAATCCCCTAGTTTCTTTCTCCGAAGTAGTCACGTGCAGATCGCAATTAGTTAACAATGCAGGAACGTTTTCTGGAGATACTCTACCTAGAAAATAGACATGAGGTGCTAATTTATTTAACTTAACCATAATTTCTACTTTCATTGGACCATCTCCCGCCACAATTATCGCTACTTTAGTTAAATCGAGGCGATCGGATAAACTTGCTAAAGCATCAAGAGTAAAGTTCCAGCCTTTATCGGGATACAAACGCCCTAAAAAAACAACTTTAACTAAGCTGTCTATCTGTTCTAAATCATACTTAGATTGAAAGAAATTTGGTTCTACAAGACTCTCTGCAAATCTAGCAGCATCAAAGCCCAGTAAATTACCATAGCGAGTATTATTAATACCCAAAGCCTTAATTTTAGGATAGGTGATTTTGCTGGCAACTAAAGTTAAATCGTAGGAATTATAAACCCACACAATTAGCTTTTTAAGTAAGTATTTAATAGCAGCAAAAATAGGTGTGGGTAGCGGAAAATAATCGCCAAGGTAATCTAAAAAATTAGTTCGGAAAAAACATACGCAGGGGATACCAGCTTGTTTCGCATAGCCAACTCCTGCCAACCGCCAAAAACCGACAAACAGCCTTTCTGGTTCGGCTACGTGAATAATATCTGGCTCAAATTTTTGTAACTCTTTAATTACCGTTTGATAAGAACTCCGATTGACATTTGGTTCGTAATCCAATCCCACAAAAGAATTGCTCTTTAAGTTAATGATTTTTATCCCAGGAAAAATCTCTCCTGTATAGTCGCGCCAATGGGGATAAGTTTCTTCTAAACTGCTGTAATCGGGACAAAACAATCTAACTTCGTGTCCCCATTGACTTAATATTTTTAATCTTTGCAGCCCACTTACAGTTACGCCATCAATAATAGGGAGAAAACAAGATGTGATTATGGCAATCTTCATTATTAGGCTGAGAATTTTTATTATCTATGGACACCATTAAAATAAAGAATGGAGATAAAAAATAGCTTAAGAAATGACTATCAATTAGATTATTGATAGTTAAGTTAACCTCGACTTAAACTAATTAATTGAATTATGTTCTTACTAATACTAAACTCTTCCATAGTGTATGAGGAGTTAATTTAAAATAATGGTGCGTATTTCGTCTTGTTGTTCTAAAACCGCACTGCAAATAACAGTAGTATTTATTTTTCTTAGCCTGAGATTTTTACTCGATCGCAACATGAGTGGATCGGTATGGAATGAAGTTGATGTATTACCATTGGCAAAGCAATTTGTTGATCGCGATTGGATTGCTAATGACTGGTATCTCAATCTCGAAACTAACTATCGATATTTGTTTCAAATCATCTTTGGTTGGTTAATAGTTCATTGGGGATTTCTAGCTACCTCCATTATTGGTCGTATATGCTGCTATGGTTTAATCGCTACGGGACTAGTCTTACTCGGACAAAAATTAGGCTTAAATTTAACCCATCTTTTACTGGCTACTATTGCCCTTACCTATCAAGGATATCTCCAGGGGGCGATCGCAGGAGAATGGTTTGTGGGAGGCTTGGAAGCCAAAGCGGTAGCTTATGGATTGATTTTTGTAGCAATTCCTTTGATGCTAGGTGGCAACTACCTGGGGACGATGTTGCTGTTAGGATTAGCTACCTCTTTCCATGTATTAGTTGGCGGTTGGGCTTTTCTGACAACTTTAGGCTGGCTATGTCTGCGTCCCCAAGACCGTATCCTAAGACTAGGGCAAAATATTTGGTGGTTGCTAGGAACATATATAGCTGCTAGTATTTTTGCTATTCCTCCAACTTGGCAACAGTTAACTACTGATACCCCACTAGGAGACATATCACCTTCGTTTATCTATGTCTTTCTGCGACTTCCCCACCATTTAAATCCCTTTGCTTGGCATCCCGTGTTGTGGCTGAAATTGGCTATATATATCGGTATTTGGGTTTGGTGTGCCAACATACTCAGAAAACAAGCCGATCGCACGGGTTGGCAGTCTAAAGATTATGCCCGTTTGGAATTAAGCGAATTTACCCTAATTAGTTTGATTCCATTTGTTATCGGTATGGCGATCGCTTTATTTGACACTGAAGGAAAATGGCTGCAATACTACCCCTACCGCTTTGAAAAAGTAATGTTGCCCTTAACTACCTAATTACTAACCGCCTGTACTTTGCAAAGCAAATTTACCATCAAAAAACATCGTTCTCTTGCATTGGTATTAATCGGCTGTATTTTGTTCGTTCAATTAACCTTCTTTGGGCAAAATGCGATCGCTTCTCAAAATTTCCCTACCCAACAGCAGGATGTAGATCCCCAATGGAAACTAATGAGTGAGTGGATTAAAGATAATACTTCCCCAGATGCGTTCTTTATCTCTCACCCTAGGTATCTAGCTAATTTTACCTGGATCACTCAAAGGGCTACGGTAGTCAAACTAAAAATGTTCCCCC
>CAKZYI010000546.1 GCA_937884735.1 uncultured Pleurocapsa sp. | reverse complement strand
CTGGTGCCGTCATTATCGCGATCGAACCAAGCACTGCGAGCCTCCCAAGTTTCAAAAGGTGGCACTTGCCAATTGAACAATTGAGTCGCTTTAAATCGATGTCCCTCAATTTGACGATACAAACCTTTGGGAACGACATGAAGATCGATCGCTCCATCATTATCGTAATCGACCCAGCTGGCATCTACTCCTTGCGCGGGCAAACCAAATTCCTGGGGATCTAGAGGACGATATTGACCGTCGTTATTAATTAGCAAGCTATTGGGAGATCGATCTTTAGTTACGATGTAAACATCAAAGTCCCCATCCAAATCGAAATCTGCCACCGCCAATTGAGTAACAGTTGCTGCCAAGGATAATTCCGATTGGGCTTCAAAGCGATCGCCTGTATTTAAATAAAGTCGTATTTTCTCCTCCTGACTGGCAAGTAAATCCAAATCCCCATCACCATCCCCATCTAACCAGACAAAATAACCAGCTTGGGGCAAGTCCAAACCAACATCGGGGGCAACATCTTTAAATCCACCAGACTCTTGTCGATAAAGCTGATGGGGATAGTCTTTAGGGTCGTCAGCCACTCTACCGCAGGTATTGTATAAATCCAGCCTGTCGTCGTTGTCGAAATCTACCCATGCTGCCTGTCTCCCTGGACAATAATCCTTGACCAAACCTAATTCGACATAGCGATCTACGTGCTGATCTGGCGGTTGGCTGACAAACAGTTCGTCGTTAATAATCTCCGATATTTCATTTAGCTGTCCCCTTGCCCCACCGCGACTTATAAACGCATCTTGAAGAGCGTCGTTATTGAGATCTGCCCACACCATACTATGGCGATCGCGCCAGGTTAAACTAAACTGATGGTCGTCTGGATGCAATTTTTGAATCCCCAAATAAATCCGATCTGTAGAAATATCAGGCTTGATCGCCAACCAATGAGGTACTTCAGGAAAATCTTTGATTCTCAATTTGCCGTTATTTTTCAAAGCAAATTTGACAGTGTTACTTTGGTTATTGGCGACTATTTTTGCTTCGGCTGATTCTTGTTCTAGAATCTTAACTGGTAAAAATAATTCTAGGCTGCCAGTTACAGTAATGTTATTGCCGATTTGATGGGCATAAAGATACAGGTCGAAATTTTGGCGATAGATATATAGTCCCGCAGCATCAAAAACAGGAGCGCGATCGGTATCTTCTAATTCGGGAAACTGTCTATCTTGATCCAAGTTCCATTCTGACAAGACATCGGTAAATTTTCCGCCACCATCATTCAACAGCAAATTTTGTCTGGCACTATGATTTAAGGTAAATAAATCCAAATTATCGTCCAAATTAACATCCGTAACCCCAAGGTCAAATAAATCGTAAGTTCGAGTCAAAGGACTATTTTGTAATGAAAAATAGATGTGAGTTGCGATCGCGCCAGACCAAACTCGAAACGTTCCCCCAATTATGGTGGTTAAAATTAAAGCCAACAATGCGAAGATTAGATAGCGTTTAGAGAAGTATTTCATTAAATGGCTATGGTTCTAATTGAGGTTGCGACTCAAAACTACTTCTTGATAACTGCCCTGATTAATAATGCCGCCTGCTTTCATTTCATAAATGCGATCGCAATGTTCTACTGTGGTCAAGCGGTGGGCGATGATGATCGTGGTTTTAGTTCCTGCTAAAGATTTGATGGCTTCGGTAACAGAACTTTCGGTTTCGTTATCCAAGGCTGCCGTAGCTTCATCCAAAACTAAAATTTCTGGTTCGTGGTAAAGTGCGCGAGCAATACCAATACGCTGTCTTTGACCGCCAGATAATAAAACTCCTCTCTCTCCGACTATAGTTTTAGTACCTTGAGGAAGTTGGGTAATTAATTCTTCTAGTTGAGCGGCTTTAATTGCTCGATCCAGTTTGGCGCGATCAATCGCGCCATCGAGTACGCCAAAAGCAACATTTTTTTCAATCGAATCATCTAGTAAAAAAATCGACTGGGGGATGTAGCCGAGCAGTTGTTGCCATTGTTTGGGATGTTGATAGATTGATTTGCCATCAACTTTAATGTCTCCTTGTTGGGGAGTTAGCAAACCCAAAATCACTTCGACTATAGTAGTTTTACCCGCCCCAGACTTACCTATCAAGTCGATCGACTCTCCTTTTTTGATAGTCAAAGATAGATTATTTAAAGCTTTATCGCGGGCATTGGGATAGGTGTAGTTAAGAGATTCCAATGCAATCTGGCGAGTAAATTCTAATTTAGAGTTATCTATATTCATGGAACGACTCAGCTCGGCATTTTCTTTACCCGATTGGGAAAATTGCTCTGCTTCCAATTTTTCAATCTCTTTAAGATCCAGATACAGTTTATCCAAAGCATAGCTCGAATTTTTTAGACTACTTATACCCGTTGTAATATTGCTTGTTGCTGGAATTAAGCGAATTGAAGCCAAAGCAAATATGCTCAATGTAGCAGTCAACTGTTGAATATCTTCTCCTAATAATAAAAATATAGAAACCAACCCAACTAAAAATATAATTAGCAATGCTTCTATCATCACCCTTGGTGCAAGTTTGTAGGCAAAAAATTTGCTAACAGAAACAGCATATTGCTTAGATTCTGCTGCTGCTTTAGATTCAAAATAAGATTCACAGCCGATTACCTTAGTTTCTTTAATTCCTCCCATACCATGATTAATCAATCTAATAGTCTCTTGCTCTGCTTGGGATGCTTCCTTGCCCCACCGACTCAATTTACCTTTAAAAGAATTAAAAAAGATAAATAAAGGAAAAATAATTACCAATAAAATAATTATGGTTAGCGTATTGGTAAATAAAAGCAGCAAAAACAAAAAAGAAACCACAATCATGTTTGAGGTTGATGTTAATAAAGGAATCAAAACCCCGTTGGCAAACTGTTTGGTTTCAGTAATTATATTTTGAATAATATGAGAACTATTTTTACTTAAATAAAACGTATAGGGAGCATTCAGATAAGCTTTTAGCAAGCGATCGGTAAGCTTACCTTTTTGCTTGTATGTAAATTTAAAAACTGAAGTTTGTACTCGCCAGCTCAAAAAAGATTTTATACAAAATAAAACTATAGTTCCTAAACCCAAAATAGCCATAAAATGACTTTTGCTAGAAATCCCAGATTGATTATAAATCCAGTATATTTTTGGGTTGGTATCAATCAAACTTAGATTGCTGGCAATACCAATAAAAGGACCAATAATGCCGATACCAAATACTTCTAATACTGACACCGAAATAAAAGAAAAAATCAAAGGAATCAAACCCAAATGACTTTCTGGCAATATGTATAAAACTTTTGATAAATATTTAATCATATAGGTGAGAATAAATTTGCCCGAACGCGATCGTTCATAAGTTGAAAATGATTCGATCAAAAGATTGTAGTTTTAGACTGAAGCTCATATATGAGAAATTTTGAGGCAAATTTTTACATCTGCCTCAAAATTAAGTTTGCGTAATATCTAAACATCATTACGATGTATAGAACTGTTGTCAGTCATCTATTAAAACTAGCTACGCAGTTGCCACCGTAATTTGGTCAACGGCAAAAGATTCGGAACTAGAGTTGACTCTTTGAGTGATTCGCAACCATAGAGTGCTTTCCCCTCCAGGATT
>CAKZYI010000545.1 GCA_937884735.1 uncultured Pleurocapsa sp. | reverse complement strand
TACTCAGACTATGTTTAAGCAAGTTGCCAACACTGCATAACATCACGGCTGATTCCAAACTAGAGTAGTATTTATCATTAATATGGCGGAAAAATTCAGCAAATTTTCGTGCTAGTTGAGAATTTTTAAAAACCCATTGTCGATAGATGATACAAAGCCCATCTAAAAATTCTTGAATGGTTGTGCGATCGATAACTCGATGGTGGATGCCAGCACGCAAAACATAATCAAGGCGATCGGCACAAAGACTTGGTAAGGATTGCTCTAATAGAGGAAAACGAGCCTCATCAAAGAAATCTTGCGCCTTAAACTAATACTTATGGAGAATCTGAGGGATGACGCTGTGGGTTACAAAAGTTTCAAAAGCATCATCCTGGAAAGTGTGGTGTGTCTGAGAACCTTCTAAGAGAGCATAATCTATACAATGAGAAAAAGCAGTGTGGGAAATATCGTGTAACAGCCCTGCTATCTGCTCTTTTAAAGACGCACCAAATTTAGACAACAGATAACAAACTCCAACTGAGTGTTCAAAACGACTGTGGTAAGAGTCAGGAAAAAATGGCTCTGCATATCCTGCCATACTAATGTCTTGGAGGCGTTGTAAAGGCTGGCTGGCGATTAGTTCTTGAAGTGTGGGTTCGCCAATTGTGAAAGTTCCGTAGACACTATCGTTAAAAAACATTGTGCTAGCTTGATTCCTCATTAACCATACTGACAAATTCTTTTACAAGACTGCTTTTGCCATACCTGTTGCGATCGCTTGCTGCTAAAACTGTTTCTATTGCACCCGAAACAAAAATAATTCACTTTTAGTATGGACTTAATGAATAATTTAGATATGGCAATACGAATTTAGATTAGGACACTCAATACTTATGTCTTATCTAAGTAAATAGGAGGAATCTATTACTATAGAAATTCTAACTATTACCACTCCTTTTGCATTAAATATTTCCGTAAATTGCTACCTTGTTAAAATCGGCAATGATTATATCTCGATCGATACGGGGATGCCAAATCAGCGCAGCACTATTGAAACAAAACTGAGAAATGCAGGCTGCCATTCGGAAAATCTTAAGCTAATTATCCTAATTCATGGAGATATAGACCACTGTGGAAATGCCGCATATTTTCGTCAAAAGTTTGGGACAAAAATAGCTATGCATCATGCCGATCTGGGCATGGTCGAACGGGGAGATATGTTTTGGAATCGCCGAAAACCAAATATTTTTATTAAGATAATATTTAGTCTGTTGTTCAGATTAGATCGATCAGACAGATTTAAACCCGATCTGTATCTCAAAGATGGAGATACACTTGCTGAATATGGATTAGATGCTCGAATCCTCGAACTTCCCGGTCATTCCAAAGGCTCAATCGGTGTTTTATTAGCTAATAAAAATTTATTCTGCGGGGATTTATTGGGAAATATCGACAAACCAAAACTCTGGTCGATAATTGACGATCCCTCGGCAGCAAGTGCCAGTGTCGAAAAACTCAAAAATTCAGGGATAAATACTGTTTATCCTGGACACGGGAAACCCTTTTTAATGGAACAGTTCGATCGCAACAACTAACAAATCGCGACTTAAAAGGCAGGCGATTAAATTGAACCAGAACATAATCATGGTTGTTTTGGGGTAGATTGAGCCTTACGTCAAAATCAACGCTTAAAATCAATTATCAATATGTATCAATATATTTCTACCCCTAATACCCAACAACTCGAACGGTTGGGAGAAATCGTCTGTCAGTGTTTTGGTTCTCTTCTATCAGAATGGCAGCCATATCTCAATCGTATTGGTGGAGAAAATTTTCGCATAATTACTCGTCAAGAACAAACAATCGGCGGTTTGGCAATTTATCATATGGGTCAGTGGTTTGGCGGTGAAAGCTTACCGATGGCGGGGATTGCTGCTGTTGGTGTCGCTCCCGAATATCGAGGACAAGGTGTCGCCAATCGGCTTTTAAAACAGACAATTCAAGAGCTATATCGTCAGCAAATTCCTATTTCTGCGTTGTATCCTGCAACCCAAATACCCTATCGCCAGGTAGGATACGAACAGGGCGGAAGTTACTGTAAGTGGAAATTACCAACAGCCAGCATTCAGCTACGGGAAAGAGATTTGACTCTGGAACGAATTGAAATAAGCGATCGCCGTATTGCCGATATTTATCGCCAACAGTCTCGGTTGAATAACGGGAACTTGGAACGCAATCGAGCCATTTGGGAGTCAGTTTTAGAACCTCCAAAAGAAGGAACGCTCTATGCTTATCTAATTGGTTCGCCCGATCGTCCAGAAGGCTATATAACTTTCACTCAAGAAAAGAAGCAAATCGAGATCGCAGATTGGGCATTATTAAGCGCAGCAGCAGCCAAGCGAGTATGGACATTTCAAGGAGATCATCGATCGCAAATTGAAGAAGTAACCTGGTGGGGTTCTCCTGTTAATCCTTTCCTACTACTTTTACCCGAACAAAGTGCGATCGTAGAGAAACAGGAAAATTGGATGTTGCGAGTTATCGATTTAGCTACTGCACTGACAAAGCGGGGTTATCCACCAGAATTGTCAGCAGAATTACATTTAGAGGTTCGAGACGAGCTTCTTCCTACTAACAACGGTAAATTCCGTTTGCAAGTATGTCAGGGAAAAGGAAAGATCGAGCGCGGAGGAAACGGCGATTTTCAACTCAATATTCGTCATTTTGCCTCACTTTACACTGGCTTTTTAAGTCCCATACAGTTAAAGCAGTTAAACTATTTACAAGCTCCTCCCGCAGCATTAGCAACAGCAAGTCTAATTTTTACAGGCGATCGCCCTTGGATGCCAGATTTTTTTTAAATCTGGCGTTGCTTAATTGTAATGCTGTTGAGCGATCTTCTGTCTCTTTGACAAGAAACTGTTATTTGAAAAGAGCTTATAGCTTAAGGCTTAGAGCTGCGGGAAGCTTTGCTTCCCAAGCCCCCGAAGGGGGTGCTTGCGCGTGCGCGCTGCGCTGCGAGCAGTAATCTTTTGTACGACATTACTCAATCAGCAACGCCTTAAATCTTTACCGACAAAATTGAAATAAGCATTTATTTGTTCTGGCGGTAGGCTCAAGGTGTCATTCCTGTAATGGTGCGAAAGTATCTACCTAAGTGGCTTTGGCTATTGAAACCACAATTTAAAGCTATGTCTGCGATCGCGATATCTGGTTTTTTTAGCAATCGTTTAGCCAGTTCGATTCTCTGCTGCATTACATATTGATGAGGAGCTATTCCCGTAGATTTTTTTAACAGTCTGCTGAAATGAAACTGGCTGATTCCGAGGATTTTAGCTAAGTCTTTAATCTTGATCGATTCAGTTAGGCGATCGTTTATATAGTCATACCAAATCAATTAATGTTTGCGACAGATAAAGCGTTCAAAATGAAATCATATCCGCATACTGAAGCAATAAATTCAGGTGTCAACTTTTTTAAGGCGTGATCGAGAAAACAATGTAATTCATCCAAGTGGGAAAATAGTTCCCATTTCAAGTCTTGTTTGAGAGCTTGCCAAAGTCGCTCAATGGGATTTAATTTAGGAGAGTAAGGCGGCTGGAATAAAAGAATAATGTTGTCTGGAACTTGAAGTTTTTTAGCAGTATGGGGACGACCATTATCCACTTGAAGAATGATTAAAGTATTGGGATAAGCTCGGGATAGGTTTTCGAGAAATTGCTGATAACAATCGCTGTCAAAGTGAGAAAACTGCCAGAAAAAGCTTTCTCCATTGCCTGGAGCTACGGCACCGTATAACCGTACGCTCCAGCGCACCGCCGTTGCGAAAGCAACGTCGAATCCGCGTAGCGGATTGCTTGAAAAGACCATTGATGATATCCAATTGGCTTGATACCGACAGAAGTAATCATTCTTCCTGTTCGGGTATAAAGACCAAAACGACTTTCATCGCTACACCAATAGTTGACTGTTTCATATCCTGAAAATCTTTCTGAATTAGTCAGATAAACTACGATTAGTAGTAAACTTTCACCTAGTTTTTTTTAAACTCGTTAAACCTTTGTTTATCCTGCTTGGGATTGTTTGTTCTTGGTACTTTCAGTTTTGCTTGAAGCTGATAGCGAACTAGACGATGTACGGTCGCATATTGTATTTCTAATCCCAGTGACGCATCTAGCCATTGCTGTATTTGTCGATAACTTTTAAACCCTTGTGGTTGTTGAAGTTGCTTTTCTAGAGCATTCAATGCCCAGGATGGTAACACCGACTTTCTTCCCGAACTATATTTAAAACTCAACAGAGCATCTATTCCACCCTGACTGTATTTTGACAGCCATCGATGTACTGTTCCTCTGTGTTTGCCAACTACTTGTGCTATTTCTTTTACTTTTAACTGTTTAGATTTGAAGAGACACAAAACTTGCAATCTCTCCTTGTCTTTTAATTTTTGACTTTGCTGAAGCAATTTTTCTAGTTCTGCTTCACTTTCATTAATCCGTATATTGCTTACTCCTACCATTGAATTTTCGCTTTCTTTGAACTTTATTCACTTTAGCTTATCTGTCGCATTCTTTTTTCTATTTGGTATTAGAAAAACTAGCGGGAGAAAGTATAGCTAGAGAAGTTGCTCGAAAGTTACATTATCCGTTTACAGATTCAGCCCAATTCGAGTCCCCAAATATTAAATTTAAAGATGCGCTTTGGTTACTAACTGCTGCTTACCAATGGCACAAACAAAACATTGGCGTATTTCTCAATAATGGTATTGATGAAATTAACCTGACTGCGGTTGTAGATACCTATCCCCAATCGTTTACGGCGAAAACTATATCCATTGCTCCAGAAAGAAAAATAATTCACTCTCAATACGGACTAAATCTAGTTCCTCGCTACGATCTTGCTACTGCTACTAAACTTGATCGCCTGTTAGTGTTAGACAATCAACCACATTTAGATCTCGATACTTGGGCTAAAGATAAATTCCATCTCGAACCAGAATCTTTAAGCTCCTTCTCGCAAGATGATAATAGATTTATCTTCGATAGTGTTTTACAAGACTTGGCACGACGAGAAAATCAACCCATAGCAGAAATTGTGGCAAAAGTTGTCGAATTTCCCCTCAATTCTCTCGAACTTGAAGGAAAAGGTGTTCCAATTTGGCTATTTTTCAAACTATTGGCGATCGCAATAATTAGTTTAACTGCGATCTCTTTATGGGTAAAGGTTCGTACTGTCAAACAAGTTTAGATTTCTAGTTCCCGATCGTAGACTTCTATAAACCTCAATGAAGATTAGCATTATTATGCTCTAAATCGGCAGAATCTAAGTAATGCGATCGCCTCAATGAATTTAAAAGAGTAATAAATAATTTCTATGTAATTATTGACATATAAAAATTTAGGTCTTAAACTATAAATATGCTCAAATATATTCTTCTGGGATTTCTAAATTATCAACCGATGACGGGTTACGACCTCAAAAGGTCAATCGACAATTCAACAGGACATTTCTGGCACGCCTACCATAGTCAGATTTACACCACCCTCCGCAAAATGGAGCAAGATGGTTTAGTAACTTCTGTTATTGACGATAATGATGAAAAGCTCGAACGAAGGATTTATGAAATTACCGAGCAAGGACAATCTGAGTTGAAACAATGGTTAGGAAAAAGTCTCACCCAATTGCCACCGAGTAAAGACAGTCTACTCGTCAGGTTGTTTTTCTCTGGTTTGAGATCTCCCCAAGAAGTTCTAAACGAACTTAAGTTTCAGCGTCAGCTACACCAGCAACAGCTAGAGACATACCAGCAGATTGAACCAGAAGCAGATCCACAATCTGAGTTGGAAGGCAGTAGCATCGACTTTGATCGCGAAGCGAAATTTTGGCGTATGACCCTTGAATTCGGTCTGGCTTACGAAAAAATGTACTTAAATTGGCTAGATGAAACTATTGCCAGGATAGAGTCACTTTAAATTTCTCAATCGAATGTTTTTATATGTCAAAGTTTACATATAAAAAATAAAATTTAACTAGAGGAGGTGAAAAAAATGTCTAAAACCTATAGCAACGAATCAGTACAACAAATCTTGCGAGAAGCGACAATGATACAAAAAGATAACGAAATCTCGCAGGAACAACTCTTAGAAATAGCAGCAGAGGTTGGTATTTCTGCCCAAACCCTGCAAAAAGCAGAAAAAGTTTGGTTAGAGCGACAAGAAGCCAACCAAAAACGAGCAAAAAGAAGAAAAGCATTTGTTCGATTCCATCTAATTCCTTATTTAGCTGTCAGTGTATTTCTAATATTGCTAAATCTCGTTACTACACCTGGTTATTTCTGGAGTGTCTACCCAATTCTTGGCTGGGGTTTGGGAGTTACAACTGACGGATGGTGTAGTTCTCCAGTTAAAAACGAGAAAAGGGTGGTGGGTTAAATAAAGCAAGCGATCGCAACTAAAAAAACAAGATTGAATAAGATTATCTGACTATGCTGGAGCATACAAAGTTAGTTTGGGATTTACAGCAAGCCAATCGAATGGCACAAAGCTTATCTAGAACGCTAGATTTGGCAGAGATATCCGACTCAGCAACGACTGGATTAGTCAGACATTTTGACTTTGCCTTGGCAAGGATTTGGCTGCTAGAACCCGATCGCGAAATATTGCGCTTAGTTGCTTCTTCTGGAATGTATACGCGCACCGATGGTACTTTTAGCCGTATCCCCATGGGCGCATATAAAATTGGTAGGATTGCTCAAAATCGTGTCTCTTTGGTCAGCAACAATGTAGCCAATGAATCTTGGATTAGGTATCCTGAATGGGCAATCGCTAATAGGATTCACAGTTTTGCTGGTTATCCCCTAGCCAGTGCAGACAAGTTAATTGGAGTACTAGCCGTATTTGGAAATCATCCCATAAGAGGAGAGTTTTTAGAAGTATTATCTAGCCTCTGCACCACCTTAACAGTGGCGTTAGAAATTGCCACTTTGCATCAACAAGAAAAACTCAAAACTCAAGTTAGTAGACCTATCACTCTGGCGGAACTTTCTCTATCTGATGCCTTAGCTTATTTACTGGGTAGAACCAAGATAACCGTCATGGGAACAGAAAGATGTCTCGATTTGTCGCAAATTCAATTATTTCTTAAGGTAGCAGAAATTCTGAAAACTTTGGACTGTTCCTACTGCCGTCTTACCTATGATGTAAATTCAGTTTCCCTAATAGCGATTGCTGCTACTGTTCCCGAAATTCCCGCTCGGCAACCAGGATGGGAACGGGCTGTATTTGGTAATTTATTTTCGATTGCTTCCTATTCTGGAGGCATTCTCGAAGTCAATAGCGAAGACAGCATTAAGGCAATTCAGATTTCTCTGAAGTTTTCCGCACCAGGCAAGTTATTAAAGTTACCTCTGCGGATTCAATGTCACTCTCGTTTACTGCAATCAGGATTTAGTCAGCTAGCTTGTTCGGCAGGATTGGTGGTTTGCAGCAGCGACGATGACGAGCGAATGCCTTTGTTAACCGATCTCACTTCCTTAATGACAACTAGCGATCTCATTATCTGGGTTGATCGTAGCTCTCAGATTGTTCCTGATGGAGTGAAAGCCCAGATCGATCTGGAGATAACTTCCGAGCAACTCAGAGAAGTCGTTAGCACTGTAATTGATGGAAATACTTGGGGTTTAGAAAACAGTTCTTACAGGCAACAGATACTTTCCCCACGAGAACAAGGAGTGATGAGGCTACTCGCTACAGGATTGCGCGATCGCGATATTGCCAAAAAACTCTTTATAAGTGACAGCACTGTTAAGTTTCATATCAACAACATCGTTGACAAACTAGAGGCGAAAACTCGTTTAGAGGCTCTTTACAAGCTAATGAGAATCAATGGTTTAGAGATTTAGTTTTACTAGATTTGCTCCAATGCAATCGTTGAATCTCTGCCAGAAGCGATTTCAACATACATATTTTTATTTCATTGAAGAGGTGAGAAAATGTCTAATTCTAATCAATACGACGCAATTATAATTGGTTCGGGTATTGGCGGACTTACTACTGCTGCAATCCTGGCTAAATACAGCCACCAGAAAGTATTGATTTTGGAACAGCATTACGTAATTGGCGGATTTACTCACGAATTTGAACGTCAAGGTTTTCGTTGGGATGTGGGACTTCATTATGTAGGAGAGATGGGAGAAGGAGAAATTGGACGACAAATATTTGACTACATAACAGAGGAAAAACTCCGCTGGAATAAAATGCCAGATCCGTTTGATGTATTTGTCTATCCCGACTTTACCTTTAAAGTATCTGCCGATCCGCAAAAATATCAGTCCGATCTGATCGAGATGTTTCCTGAAGAGGAAGCAGCCATCAAAAGATACTTTAGCGATCTGCAAAAAATTCAGACTTGGAGCGGACTTGAGGCGATCGCATCATCATTACCGAGTTTTTTAAATCCGATCTTCAAGCTGTTAACAGGCACTTTTGGTAAGATTATTCGACAAACAACCCAAGAATATTTTGATCGCAACTTCCAAAATCCGCAACTAAAAGCCTTACTGGATTCACGGAATGGTACCTACGCTTTACCACCATCCCAAAGTTCCTTCGGTATTCATGCTTTAATTGCCAACCACTATCTTAAAGGTGGCTGGTATCCTGACGGGGGAAGCTCTCAAATTGCCAAGCATATTTTACCCGTAATAGAAAAAACAGGAGGAAAAGCGATCGCACGACGGGAAGATGCAGAGAAAATGATAGAAAATGGCTCGGCGATTGGCGTAAAGGCGAGAAAAACCCATCAAAGCGAAGCAGGAATCGAAGAATACTACGCACCTGTAATTATTTCCGATGCAGGAGCATTTAATACCTACACCAAACTAATTCCCGCAAGCTATTCCATCCCCTATCGTGAGGAAATTAAAGCATTTCCCAAGGGAATTAGCAATGTAACTCTCTATTTAGGTTTCAAAGAATCTCCAGCCAAGTTGGGATTTAAAGGAGAAAACCATACTATTTTCTTCGATTACGACTATAACAAAGCTTTCAGCCAGCTATCCAATCTCGAAGAATTTCCCGCAGACTGTTATTTATCCTTCCCATCCTTAAAAAATTCCCAAGCCAAAAGCCACACGGGAGAGATTATCAGTGCGATCGATTATAGTTGCTTTGCCCAATGGCAAGACCGCCCTTGGAGACATAGAGGAGAAGAATATACTCAACTCAAAGAAAAACTGACACAAAGACTGATCGATCTAGTCGAATCTAAATACCCAGGTTTCCGAGATATAATTGCCTACAGCGAACTTTCTACACCTATAACAGTAGAACATTTTGACAAAAGCGATCGCGGTGCTATCTACGGCATTCCCCCAACACTTAAAAGACTAGACGCAAACTGGATCGGCGCGAAAACTCCGATTAAAAATCTCTATCTGACAGGAACAGATGTTAGCGGACACGGTATTCTGGGAGCAGCAGTTGGTGGTGTTGTTACCGCTGGAATTTTGAACGGCTCGTTCGGTTTTTTTAAAATAATGTCTGCTTTAGACGGTAAAGCTAAGATATGAGTGTCCGTGAGCCATTCAATTTTCCCAATATTTGCGATCGCCTTCCAGACAATTGTTAAGTTCGTCACTCTGTATCGATTGCTACTTATATTGATTTTTCGTTGGCACTTGCATCAAAAACATTATGCATTCACCAATGCCGTTTTAAGTACCTGTGCAAAATTAAATTCGTCGTTTGTGACTGGGAAAAGGGGAAATAAATTGAAATGTGTAATTGATTTATCCTCGATACTTATTTACTCAAGACAACCTTGTTAACAGTGAGTGGTAGTATACCCTGGAGAATTGAATGATTTTTACCGTGAGGGTAGTGAATGATAGTCAAAACATTTTCGGTATGGGAAATGTTCACTTGAAAGGTTTGCTGTAAAATTCGAGCAATTAATTTGTCTGGAGCAATAATTAAACCAGTAGTTAAGCGCAATTGCTCGGCAGAAATTGATAATTTTTGTCTGCCGATAATTATTTGTTGCCAGTTTGTAAAATGCTTTTCTGTTAAAAATAAATGAGAAAGTTGGTAATTTGCTGATAGCTTTTGAATTAAAAATTTGGATATGGAAATTTCGGTTAATAGTAAATCTATGTTGCTACTACATAGCTCGTTCAATAAAGGTCGATCTATTAAATTTTGAGCATTAGTTTCAGACAACAACAGCCATCGCCAACCAGTTTTTCCTGCCTTGAGCTTGGGTAAGGTTTTTCCTAGATGATAAGTATCGTTTAAATATTGCAGTTTACCGAAACTGTTACTAGAATCAAATTCTAAACAGCTAATACCGCAATTAGACTGTTGTAAACTATGATAATTTTCTGGTTTCAAACCAACTGCCATACTAATTAAAGCCCGATTAGTACCTCCATGAGCCACAATCAAAATTGTTTGTCCGCGATGTTCGGTTAAAACTTTGTGCCAAAATAATTTTGCTTTCTCAAACAGCTCTAGAACGGGAGAAACATTATTCAAGCTAAAAAGGTGGGGTGTATTTTGCCAGCAGCTATAGTCTTGGGCAAACTTTTCTTTCACTTCTT
>CAKZYI010000544.1 GCA_937884735.1 uncultured Pleurocapsa sp. | reverse complement strand
AACCAAAAGATGAAGTAATAGGCACCCACAAAATCATCGTCCAGACAACAGATGAATTTGGTGAATCAGTTGATTCTTTAGTTTTGTTGGAAGTTGCAGCAAAAGATAGCAATATTTCTATTAAGGACAATGGTGAATCAAACAATATCAATCGGGTAGCAACTCAAGAAGCTGCTACTCAACCGCAAATTTCGATTAAAGATGTTCAAACTACCGATAGTAGTGCAGGGAGAGAATTAACCTTTACAATCAGTTTAAACAGCGATAGTACAGAAACAATTACTGTCGATTACGCCACCGCAGACAACACTGCCGTAGAGGGAGAAGACTATATTGCAGTTAACAACACCGTTACTTTTGCCCCAGGAGAACCCGAACAGACTATTACTATCAACACAACTGGCACTTCTCATTTAGATGAAGATGAAAGCTTCCTCGTCAATCTTAGCAATGCTACCAATGCAACCATAGCCGATGGAGAGGGGAAAGGTACTATTCTGCCAGCTTACGCAGGGCTTAGAGGCTGGCAAAGAAGTCAAGAAACAGTTACTTTTAGTTTCTTTGATGAAGATGTCTTCGGACAAGGTGGCTACGATGGAAGTACCAGAGAAAGTAATGCCAGAGAAGTAAGCGAAGTAGTCAAAAAAAGCTATCGTCAGATATTTGACCATCTTAATACCTTTGTCGATCGCGAGTTTGTGGAAGTAGCTGAATCAGAATCAAAAGTCGGAGACATTCGCATTGTGGTTTCCGATGCCCCAGATTATGCCTATGCAGGAGGACATATTCACCTAGCACCTTGGGCAGCAGCCTCTGATATAGGTAGCAATGGCTTTGAGTCTGTACCAGGCGTATATGGTTATTCTACCTTGCTACACGAATTGGGTCATGCTGTGGGTATGCCTCATTCTTTTGGTAGTAGTAAGTCAGTATTTGATCCCGAAGAAAACTCTTCCAATACAGTAATGTCCTACACTTTTCCTGGCTATCACCCTGGGACTTTTATGGCTTACGATATCAAGTCGTTGCAGGAAAGATATGGCGCAGATGAATATCGCGATGGGGACACGGTATATCAGTTTCTCACGGTAGATAACTACACTGTTGATGGAGAATTAGCAGTTGATACTCCTTCGCGATTGAAGCAAACTATTTGGGATAGTGGTGGTACGGATACTTTTGATTTTTCCAACTTAGGGTTTGATAATTCTGGCTATCGTTTCGATTTGAATCAGAGTAGATATCAAACTACTCAAAATGCTTATCAAGGTTCTTCCTATACTAGAAACAATATTAAATATTACGTTCCCACATATGGTACTTCTATCGCTTTAGATGTCGAAATTGAAAACCTAATCAACTCTAGGAGCAACGATGTAATTATTGCTAATCCTGCGGCTAATATTTTTAGCGGTTATGAAATTGGTTTAACCACGGGAAACGATCGCCTGATCGCCACTAATAATTTAGATACTTTAGACTTATCAAGCTTTGCATTGTTAGATATCAATCAAACTCAAGTCGGCAACGATCTAAAAATTGAACTGAGTTTAGACGATTCTATTACTATCGAAGACTATTACGATACAGTTCCACAAGAGAGAATAAATATCCTGTGGAATACAAACAGCACCAGCGATATTATTCCACCAATAGTTGCGATCGAAGATACCATTATCAGCGAAGGTAATACCAACACTATCGCAACAGTTATATTGAGCCTTAACAAAGCAAGTACCAAGTCAATCTCAGTCGATTACACTACTTCAGACAATACTGCTACAGCCAGCAGTGACTATCAATCCGTTAGCGGAATAGTTACTTTTGACCCTGGGGAAACAGTTAAAACCATCGACATTTCCATTACAACCGATACCCTAGATGAAGACAACGAAAATTTCTATGTCCTAATAGACAATGAGATTAATGCAACCATAGAATATTCTCAAGCAGTAGTAACCATCAATGACGATGATGATCCTATTCCCAATATAAGTATTGAAGACGCGGGAGTTTTATCCAGTATCCCCGTTAGAGACAAAGACGGTAACATCAAAAATACTACGGGATTACTGTTTAAGATTACTCTAGATGCTCCCAGTAGCAGAACTGTAAAAGTAAACTACTCTACCGCTAACGGTACAGCAACTGAAGGAGAAGACTATAGCCAAAAAAATAAAACTCTTACCTTCCACCCAGGAGAGACAGAAAAGCAAGTATTTGTTAATGTGACGGTAGATGATACGGAAGAAATAGACGAAAATCTTTACCTCAATCTATCCAACCCTATCAATGCCATCATTGCCGACAGCCAAGCTACTGGCACAATTGAAGAAACGCGATCGCTTTCCGTCTCAGATCTTATAGTCAGTGAAGACGGTACAGAAGCCTTGTTTAGCATCAGCTTAAATAAGCCTACCGTTCAAGGCGTATTTGTAAATTATTTTACAGAAGATGGCAGACTATTGATCAAAGCAGGAGAAGCCAGTGCGACTATCGCCGTACCTTTAATTGATAACAATCTTACTGAAGAAGATGAAACATTTTTCCTCAATTTAACTAGTCCCAAATACGTTTCAATTGAAGATGCACGAGGACAAGCAACCATTACTAACGACGACCCTATTCCTACCGAAAACCCTGGGGGAATCTATCAAAATCTCCAGCTATGGTTAAAAGCCGATAAAGATGTAGCCACCAACAATGGACAGGTAATTACTTGGGGCGATAATAGCCAAGCCCGAATCGATTTAGGTCAAGATACCGCTGACAATAGACCGACTTTAGAAACAAACGGACTTAACTATAATCCCGTAATTAGTTTCGATGGTGACAACGATACTCTAACCAGTCTGAACACCCTTCCTACAGGTTTTGTGGCGGAAGATGCTTCTATTTATATTGTTTCTCAAAGCGATCGCACCAATCAATACAGTTCAATTTTAGCTGCCACTCCCGACAACACTTATAGACGTTTATTAGTTCATTTACCCTATAACGGTAATACTCATTTCGATCGCGGTAGTATCTATGGTGGCGGAAGACTCAGCACCAGTTTTGATACTCCCAACTCTTTCCAAATGTGGAATTTTCAAACAGAAACAGGAATTGGTCAATCGATTTTGCTTAATGGGTTAAAACTTGCTAGTGATGGCGATACATCTTCTAGCTTTGATTCGGCTGGCAAAACATTAGAATTAAGCTCGTTAATTTCCTATCATGCCTATGAGGGAGATATTGCCGAAGTAATTATATTTAATCAGGCTTTAGGCCAAAGCGATCGCAATGCGGTAGATTCTTATCTCGCCATTAAATATGGTTTTACCATCGATCAAACTATTCCCACTAACTATTTAACTTCCGATGGTACAGTAATTTGGGATGCCACCACAGCAGGAAATTACAATCAAGACATCGCGGGAATTGCGATCGATAATGCTTCAGATCTCCATCAGATAAAATCCCGCAGCAGCAATGATGACAGTATTGTCACTATTGGTAATGCCAGTGACTTAGATAATGGCGAAGCCTTAATTTGGAGTAATGAAGGTAGCGCGATTGATGCCGAATCAGTTTCCTTGACTAAAGGTACATATTATATTTCTCGTCAATGGCAAGTACAACAAACAGGAGATGTAGGTACAGTCGCTCTGAGTTTCGATCTGACTGGCTTAAGCTACATAACCGATAACACCAATGAATTTGCTTTACTAGTCGATGATGATGGAGATTTTAATAATGCAACATCAATTAATACTGAACTTGAGGTAAACGGTAGTCAAATAAACTTTAGCAACGTCAATCTACAAGATGGACAGTATTTTACCCTTGCTGTACCAGAGAAACAAGCACCAGGAGGCATTAAATCCAACCTCCAGCTTTGGTTAAAAGCAGATGAAACAATAACAGATAATAACACCATAACTCAGTGGCGCGATCGCTCTGGAAAAGATCGCAATTATGTTCCTAACGATATTAATAATCAACCATTATTAGCAGCAGCAGAATTTAACTTCAATCCCGCAGTCAGCTTTGATGGCAAAGATCTGCTAACTACATCTCGCACCAACTTTACCCAAGGAGAAGTATTTTTTGTCCTCAAAGGTCAAGATAATGGAGTTAGTTCTAGTTTACTAGGCGATCGCAATTATTATAATACTTCCAACTTCAAATACGAACAGTGGCGGAATAAAGGCAAACTAGGCTTCAGTAGAAGAGGCATCAAAGACTATACTTCCAATCTTGATTCTCCCAATAATCAATTATCTCTAGTTAGTTTCAACAGCGATATCGACAGCAGCGTTGTTAATTTAGCAGTAGAAAACAACGGTATTTTATCCCAAGATAGTATCGATATTGGTGCGAGTAATCCCATTTCTATTGAATATTTAGCCCAAGAATTTAAAGGAGACATTGCCGAAGTCATTGTCTTTGACAAGGTACTCAACAATGCCGATAAACTCAAGCTTCGCTCTAATTTAGCCATCAAATATGGTTTGAGTCTCGATCTACATTCCAATTATGTCAACTCGGATAATCAAATATGGTGGGATGCAGATTCAGCAGGAGAATATAACAATGATGTTGCTGGTATTGCTAAAGATGATAGTTCCGATTTGGCACAGGTTAAATCCCGCAGCAGCAATGCCAATTCCATTATTACTATTGAAGCCGAAGATACTATCAATGGTTTAGAAGATGGGGAAGCGTTAATCTGGGGCAACAGCAACAGTGATGACCTATCAAAACGCATTTGGCAAGTACAAGAAAATCAAGGCGACGTTGGCAAAGTTTCTGTCTCCTTCGACTTATCCCAATTGGGAGAACAATTATCCCTAAAAGACTACGCCTTACAAATCAGCAATAACGATAATTTCAATAATGCTCAATTTCATACTTTGGGAAGTACTATCAGCGATGATATTTTGACCTTCACGGGAGTTGATTTTAATCATGGAGAATATTTCACTTTAAATACTCAATATAGCAGTCACGTTAACACCATTGACGGTACGGATAGCAACGATTTCTTAATTGGTACGATTGAAGCTGAAGCAATCAACGGCTATGAAGGAAACGATCGCCTTAGAGGTGGAAACGGCAACGATACTATTGATGGTGGTAGAGGAAGAGACATCTTGCTTGAAGCCAGCAGGGGAGATTTTTTATTGACGGACAATCTTCTAACTAACGATATTAGAGGAACAGATTCATTTAGTAACATTGAAGTTGTCATACTTCACGGTCATCAAGATAATAATCTCATCGATGGTAGTGCTGCTGATACTCTAAAAGGAATGTTTTATGGTCATGATGGCAACGACACCCTAATCGGCGGTAATGGTAACGATGTCCTTAAAGGAGGAGAAGGAGACGATTTTCTCTATGGTAAAGGCGGTACTAATGTTTTATTTGGCAATGATGGGGCAGATACCTTTGCTTTAGAAACAAATTCAGGTGGAATTATTGTCAAAGATTTTAACAGTAATATCGATTCATTGGGTTTAACCTTTGGTCTTGAATTTAGCGATCTAAAAATTGTAGAAAATACCTCTAGAACAACTACCTTTATCAAAGACAGCGGGAATAACAACGCCATATTAGCTGTTTTACACAATGTTAGTGCCGCGGATCTAACTGCCGAAGATTTCTCCAGAATCTAAAAATAGCCATATTATAGTCACATCGAGGAATGAGGCACTAGTTTTATGGCTCAATTTTAACTAACAGCATCCACCGCTGCTTCAAGAGCGATCGCAATATGAGTCCAGTGTGTACCTCCCTGACAAAATGCTATATATGGTTCTCGTAAGGGGCCATCTGCGGAAAACTCGGAGGTACTCCCATCAACAAACGTTCCCCCAGCCATCACTAGTTTGCTCTCATAGCCTGGCATTTCCCCTGGAACAGGTTCAACATAAGAATCTACGGGAGAATAGTGCTGAATCGCTTTACAAAACGCAATCAGCTTTTCTGGCGAACCAAGTTGAATTGCCTGAATAATATCTCGGCGGGGTTCAAAGGGCAAAGGATTGACAGGATAACCTAACTGCTCAAACACATAAGAAGTCAAGTGACTGCCTTTTTTGGCTTCTCCCACCATCCCCGATGCCAAAAATAAACCTTGATACATAAGGCGATTTTGATCTAAGGTTGCTCCGCTACTGCTACCAATTCCTGGTGCAGGTAAACGACAGGCTGCCATTTCAACTAATTCTTTTTTCCCTGCAAGATATCCCCCCGCCGTAACAATAGTACCTCCAGGATTTTTAATTAATGAACCTGCCATCAAGTCCGCCCCTACAGCAGTGGGTTCTAAAGTATCAATAAACTCTCCATAGCAGTTATCCACAAAACAAACCGTATCAGGATTTTGCTGCTTCACAATCTCCACAACTCTTTGAATATCTTCAATCGACAAGCTTTGTCGCCAAGAATAACCGCAGGATCTTTGAATTAATACCAAACGAGTTTTTGGCTTAACTGCTGTTTTTAAACTTTCCCAGTCAATCGTACCCTTCTCAGTCAGATTCAATACTCGATAATCAACCTGAAAATCCTTAAGCGATCCCTGGTTATTACCCCGCAAGCCAATTACTTCCTCTAATGTGTCGTAAGGCGATCCTGCGATCGCTAACATTTCGTCTCCTGGTCGCAACACACCATATAAGGCACAGGCGATTGCATGAGTCCCCGAAACAAACTGAACTCTCACTAATGCAGCTTCTGACCCCACTATTTGAGCAAAAACTCGATCTAAAGTATCCCGTCCAAGATCGTCGTGTCCGTACCCGCTAACGCTTGCAAAATGCTGTACTCCAACCCTGTTGTCACGAAAAGCTAACAAAACTTTTTTAAGATTTTCCTTGACCTGAGTGTCAATACCAGAAAAAATCGGTATTAGTGCTTGTTCTGCTTCCAATAGCAGATTTTTAGTATTCATATATTCTTTTTAAAGTGTTTATTTTAACAAACACATAAATATTACGTAGAGTTGAGACTTAGGTTAATAAATGACAGTTGCTACATCAGAAAAAATCCCTCCTGCTTGGGGGACAATTATATACATGGGGATAATTCACTTTATAGCCCTATTTGCCCTGATTCCCAGCAATTTTAATTGGAATGCTTTGGGGATTGCTTTTGTTTTATATGTTCTAACTGCGGGGGTGGGTATAACATTAGGCTTTCATCGTCTTGTTTCCCATCGTAGTTTTACAGTTCCCAAATCATTAGAATACTTTTTAGTTTTTTGTGGCACCCTAGCTGGTCAAGGAGGCCCTTTAGATTGGATTGGTCTACACCGCATTCATCATCAATATTCTGACAAGCAGCAAGACCCTCATAACTCACTGAAAGGATTCTATTGGAGTCATTTAGGTTGGATGCTGTGTAAAAATCCTGCCAATGAATACATTACTCGCTATTCGAAAGATATATCATGAGATCGCTTTTTTCAATTTTGCAAACATGGTATGATTCCCATTCAATTAACTTAGGCAGCAATTCTCTACTACTTTGGCGGTTTACCGTTCGTAATTTGGGGCGTGTTTGTTCGTTTGGTAGTTGTGTTTCACTGTACTTGGTTTGTTAACAGTGCAACTCACAAATTTGGTTATAAAAGCTACGATTCTCAAGATACATCTCTCAACTGCTGGTGGGTAGCATTGCTAACTTTTGGCGAAGGATGGCACAATAATCACCATGCTTTTCAATACTCCGCTCGCCATGGTTTGGAGTGGTGGGAAATCGATTTAACTTGGATGATGATCAAAACCCTTTCAATATTTGGTTTAGCCAAAAACATAAAATTACCTCCGAACAAGAAGGTTTCTATTTAGTGGGTGATTGGGTGACTGGGTGATTGGGTGACTGGGTGACTGGACAAAGACTCAGCTGCCTTATCCCTCATCCTTTCAAATTACTCCATCTCTAATTTGAGAGTCGGCAATAAACGTTGCAAATTCTTTAATGATTTATTTTGCCAGGGATTCTTTTTAGCACCAACAACTACCATTTGAATATTCTTGCGTCGGCGAATATTAATTACAAATTTCGACAAAATACTAATGCCAGAACTATTAAGAAAATTCAATTCTTTGAGATCTAAAATTATTTTTTCGGGTTCTTGTTGAGCTACATTGTTCAACAGTTCAGTAATCGAAGCATATTCTGCTGTACCGTTAAGACGTAATGAACCATCAAAAATAATGTTATTTGATTTATCATCATATAATACTTTATAGTTTTCAGTTTTAATTTCCATTGCCATCCTAATAAAATTGATATTTAGTTAATGAGCTTTATTATTTAGAATTCGAAAATGATTTAATTTAAAATAGATGGTCATTACTCACCTGCTATCTTAGCCTTTTCGAGACTCCGCGTCGCCTTAAGCCCCATGTAATGCTCGAATTAAAAAATTTTGATTTCCCCAAAATTAAAGTTAAATTATTGGAGTCAAATATTTAGCTGTACCATGGTGGTTACCGCCATTTCAGTAGAATCTTGAGGTAGAGACTCAAATTTCCAGCCCAGCTTTGCTCCATAGTCATTAAGCATGGTTAAAAGTCCTAAACCAGATTCTTCACTCTCCTCTTCCAGGGCATTTCTTTCCAATTGGGCCATATATAATTCGTCAGGATCGCCATTCAATATGGTTTCAATATGATTTTGAAATTCTAGAGTTTTGTCAGAATGAATACTATTAGTTAGTTGAAAAACAATTAATTCGGGATTGAGATGGATTTGAATGCTGATGGGAAAAGGAGACATTTCTACGCCATATTTCATAGCGTTTTCTAGCAATTCATTGGCAATGTAGCTAACTGCACTTTTGACTTCTGCCTGTTTATTACATTCTATCTGTTGATGCTCGTCGCTCAAGAAAAAGGTGCTAAGATAGTCGGCTAAAAAATCGGCAGATAGGCAATTGATGCGACATCTTTGACGTAGGGGAATAGAACCAGGAGAAAGACTAAGAATTAAATATTCTTGGCTAGGGGCTAGATCTTGAATAAAGTTGCCTAGTATTTGTTGAATAGCAATATTACCAGTATTCATATAGTTTTAAATAGTTGAAAATTCAATATTCTTGGCTAATATAGTTGTTAAAAATCTATTTTTGCTTGAGAACTACCAGAGTAATGTCATCGTAAACTTTCTCAACTCCAATATGCGATCGCAAGTCATTAATAACGGCTTGTCTAATATCTTGCGCCGACTTCTGCCAATTTTGCTGTAGTATCCTGCATAAATTTTCTAGTCCATAATGTACTCCTGAAGTATTTTCTGCTTCTGTAATACCATCGGTATAAAGTATGACTACATCACCTTCATTGAGGTCAATGTGTGCTTGAAAAACAAAATCTTCAATAGTTTCTTCAAGACCAATGGGAAAGCCTAAGTCAATGGTGTCAACTCTTTCAATTATTCCTCCAGAGCGAACTACCAACATTTCTTCGTGTTGACCGCTCAAACTAAGAACTCCATCGCGGTAATCAACTAAACACAACGATAGATTTTTATCGGAGTCCATCCGCTGCACGTTTTTGTAAATAGTACGATTGAGGACTTCAAAAAACTTTTTCGGATCGGTTTCATTGTTTTCCATTAAGGTACGAACAGCAGTTTGTACCATCAGCATCAAAACTCCACTTTCTAAGCCATGTCCTGTTACATCTCCAATCCCAATTGTTACTCTTCCGTGATGCTGGAGAACATCATAATAATCTCCCCCAACCTCATCAGCAGGTTCCATAAAACCAGCAATCTCTAAACCTTCAATTTCGTTTAGTTCTTTTTCTTTGGGTAAAAGCATCATTTGTAGACGCTGAGTTACTTCTAGCTCAGTGCTAAGACGCATATTCTCTTCTTGTAAACAGTCATTGAGAGTTTTTATTTCCTCATTAGCAATAGCTAGCTTCTCTAAATAAGACGATTCTTGATCTCTGAGTCTTTTTTGTTCTAAACAAGCTCCTAATCTCGCTTTTAAAAGAGTAGGATTGAAAGGCTTGGCTAAGTAGTCTGCTGCACCCATTTCAATACACTTGACTACGCTATCAATCTCATCTAGTGCAGAAATCATAATCGTGGGAATATGTCGCCAAGCTCCAGCACGAATCCATTTAAGGATTTGATAACCGTCGATATCTGGCATCAGAATGTCCAGTAAAATCAAGTCATAAATTCCTGTCTGAATCATCTCAATAGCTTGTTTACCATTGGCTGCTACTCCAGCTTGATAACCTTGAGTTTTAACCTGACGAGAAAGTAAATCTCGATTGGTGGCATTGTCATCGACGATTAGAATCTTGTATTTGCTAGGATCCAGAGGTTGTTTATCTTCCTCTGCTAAAAGAAGACCCGAATCAATAACAAGATCTACTTCTGATACTGTTTTTTCAGAATAAGCAGTCTCTTGAGAAATAACATCTTTTTCAGCAGGTAAATGATTCTCGCTTATATCTATTGCGAGTAGACTCTCAATTTCCTGTAACAGTTTATTTGCTGCAAGACTAATTTTTTCTACATCTGCAATAAACTCTGCCTCAATAATAGGAATT
>CAKZYI010000543.1 GCA_937884735.1 uncultured Pleurocapsa sp. | reverse complement strand
GGTACAGCTATGGGAATCCGTACCAGCAATAATCATGCCTGGGTTAATAAAACCTTGTTCTGGCAGTAATACAAGACAAATTCCCGATGCTTCCCCTGGTGATACCAAATCAAACAACTTGCAGCCATATTGTTGTGCAAAATTTACCATATCCTCGTATAGCTTAGTCGCTTGAGAATCGATGCGGATGTCATTTACCTGAATAAAATGATCCGCAACCAACACAACCTTGTCTGAATCCCAAATTTGCCTTTTTTTACCGAAATTAGTCCTAAAAAGCTCAAATACGGGTGCTGCGATCGCATCATGGGACATTGCTAAATCCACTTTGGCAAAGATGACTTCTCCAGGCTGCACATAGTCATTACCTGAAGCCTTGGCTAGCATCTTTTCCGCCATTGTCATTGCCCGTGGTTGAGTATCGCTTGGGGGTACAGAAGTTTTATGCTGTAACCGCAATTGATTAAAAGCAGTCAATCCCCCTGCTGTGGAAATAGCTTTTACAACAGGATTATCTTTGCTTTTACCAATAATTTCTAATTCCAGACCAATATTAATGCTATTGCGATAGAATATTTCAGCAAAAGATTTTGCACGAACTAATTTGATACCTGCTGCTTTAATAGCAATAGGTGCATATTCCCTACTCGAACCACAGCCAAAGTTTTTTCCTGCTTCTATTACCTCACATTCTAATAATGTATCGATACCAATTATGTGTTCTAGTACATAGTGTTTTTGGTGTTCTGGATCTGGGTTAGTGCTGCGGTGGGCGGGAATAATATCGTCGGTATTTATATCATCGCCAAGTTGTAATATTTCTTTATTCATATAAAATACTTTTTGAACATCTGAATATTTTAAATATTTTGTTTAAGTTTGAATTTATAGTAGATGGACCACCAGTATCACAACAGGCTAGAAGACGGGAAAGGCTTAGAGAATGGAAAAGGGTAGTACGTCATGAAGCAGAAAAGTATTGGTCGTCCAATCAACAACCTTTTACAGAAAAAATTATGCTACAAGTTACTTATTTTTATGACTCTGTAGAAATGGATGTAGATAATATCGTTAAACCCATTCAAGATGCCATTATTGGTTTAGCCTATGTAGATGATAATCAAATCACTGATGTTTTAGTTAGAAAACGAAACTTATCAACTGACTTTAAAATAAAAAATATGACCTCAATCCTCGCAGAAGGTTTTTCTCGTGGAAATGAATTTCTGCATATTGTTGTAATTAATGCTCCCGACCAAGAAATAATAACTTAAGATGGCTACTCAAATTACAAACATAGAAAATCTAGAAAGAAAGCAATTACTCAAACTTGCAGAAGAGTATCGTGAAAACGGCTATAAAATTTCATTTTGCCCAAACCCAGAAGACTTACCTGATTTTTTGAAAAACTACCGTCCTGATTTAATAGCCCATCGATATGATGAAAATGTAGTAATTGAAGTGAAATCTCGCCATTCTCTTGACTCTTCTTCAAATCAATACTTACGTAATTTAGCTCAACAAATAGAGCAACATCCTGGTTGGCGATTTGAGCTAGTAATGATTAATTCTGAAGAAGCGACATATTTAGCAGAAGCAAAAGAACCTCTTCAAGAAAGTGAAATAACATCGCGCTTAAAAACAGTCCAAAAACTTTCTGAACAACATTCTGAATCGGGTATTATTTTAGCTTGGACACTAATTGAGGCTACATTAAGGCTTGTTGCGGAAAGAGAGCAATTGAGTTTATCAAAAATTAATCCTCTTTATCTAATTAAGCTATTAACTACAGAAGGAATAATTTCTAGATTGCAGTATCAATTACTAATGGACTCTTATTCATTAAGAAGTACTATTGTTCATGGTTTTAAAAATACCAAAAGTGCAGAAGTTAATCAAGATATAGTTAACAAACTAATTAAGCTTATAGAAGACATACTGGGTCAATACAATCAAAAATAAAAGCAGCTTTGAATTAATTATTTAATCAATCCAATAAACATGTCTTTGAAATGGATAAGAGGGAAGGCTAATCTTTGTAGCAGATTTATCTCGATCTAAATTATTCCAGTTTATATCGACTCCTAATATATATAGTTGTGCTAATCCATATATAAGTATCTGCCAATTATCTAATTCAGAATTAATTAATGAATAAATAATATTTTGTTGCTGTTCAATATTCAATGTTTTCTTCTCGCTTATCTGCCAACAAATGTCAGCAAAATCAGAAGAAACTAAAGAAGAATTAATTATAGATTCTATCAATTCTTTTAAATCCTGATTATCTCGTTCAAATATTAAAGCTAGTTTTGGTTCTCGATTACTATTAACTTTACCTTGCCATAGTTTAGATGGATTTTCCCCAGCAATATACTGAGTTAATTTAGTTTTTAAGTCTGTAATAGAAGTGGTGCAAACCGCTAAACGATGTGAAAGATGCGATCGCCCTATATTAGCAGTAAAGCAAACATCTTCTATTAAAACATCGGCATGGGAATCTATATAATCGATATATTTTGTAGCTAATTCATCCAAAGCCTTTTTTGTCCTTGCAGAGATTGTAAACAAATGTGAGTCTTTATCTTCTTGTCTCTCTAGTGTCTCGTCTTCTTTAGTTTCTTCATATTGTTGAACAATCAAGTGAGCATTAGTACCGCTGAAACCAAAAGAGCTTACTCCTGCAATATAGGGTTGTTTATCTTTTAAAGCGATCGCTTTTTTAGGTAATATAAATGGTAAATTTTGCCATTCTATCTTTTTATTAGGCTCTTTGAGATGTAAATTAGCGGGAATAATATTATTCTCTAACGTTAAGACAGCTTTAATCAAGCTAGCTATTCCTGCTGCTGCTTCAGCATGACCGATATTAGTTTTTACCGCACCTAATACTAATTCCTGATTATTGTTGAATACCTGACTAAGAGCTTCAAGTTCGATCGCATCCCCCAAAGATGTACCCGTACCGTGGGTTTCCAGATAAGAGATTTGATTGGCTTCAATTCTACTATTAACTAAAGCCTGTTTAATTACTGCTTGTTGAGATAAACTGCTAGGGGTTGTAATACTGCTGGTGCGTCCATCCTGGTTAGTAGCCGAACCCAATAAGACTGCCCTAATATTATCTCGATCTGCGATCGCATCACTAAGTCTTTTCAAAACTACGATTCCGCAACCTTCCGAACGGACAAAACCATTAGCACTCTCATCAAAAGTCTTGCAACGTCCATCAGGAGAAAGCATTTTTGCCTTGGTAAGGTTTACGCTAACCTTGGGAGAAATCAGACGATTTACTCCCCCTGCCAATGCCATATGACACTCGCGATCGCGTTTAATTTTAATAGCGAATTGTACTGCTACTAAAGACTAGTATCAATCTGTGTGTAGAGAGATACTAGAGCCTGTAAAATTAAAAAAGTGAGATATTCGTCCTGATGCCAAGCTGTGAGTATTACCCGTAGTCAGATAAGCATCAATTTCTGCCGTACTTTTGCCCAATAGCTGATGCCAATAGTCTACGGCAGCAACACCAATAAACACTCCTGTTTGGCTACCCTGAATTCTATCAGCGGAAATAGCGGCATTTTCTAAAGCTTCCCAACTAACTTCTAGTAATAGTCTTTGTTGAGGATCGATGCTGGCGGCTTCTCTGGGTGCAATACGGAAAAAACTTGCATCAAATTCCTTTAAGTTGGGTACATACCCACCATAGCCAGCGCGAGCCTTTTCTATATCATCAGTAACGGCATCTCTGCCATCTTTTAACAACTGCCAAAACTCTTCTGGATTATTTGCACCAGGA
>CAKZYI010000542.1 GCA_937884735.1 uncultured Pleurocapsa sp. | reverse complement strand
AGGCTGCCCAAACAAAAGGACGGGAATAATTGCTTTGGTTTTTGGCGTTATTGCTTGTTTTATTTGGGCTGGATTAAAATTAAACGTATCTAAATCTATATCAATAAATACAGGTTTTGCTCCTACTCGGCTAATAACTTCAGCAGTAGCAAAAAAAGTAAAAGGACTAGTGATTACTTCGTCTCCTTTGCCAATATTTAAAGCTCTGAGGGCTAAATACAGAGCGTCAGTACCAGAATTACAGCTTACACACTGGCTTACCCCAGTGTACTGGGCAAATTCTTGCTCAAAGGTAGTGACAGCTTTGCCTCCTATGTAGTTTCCAGAATTGAGAACTTCTAGAACAGCGCGATCGGCTTCCTCACTAATTAGTTTATATTGCCGAGTTAAATCGACTGGTGGAATCTTATTCACTCGCTTAAATTTAGAGTTTTTACTTAGATTGAGATAGTTTAAGAATTATTATTCAATATAGAGTAGCGCGAAAAACTGCTGTTTAGTTGTAATAAATGCTAAAGACATTCAAAATTAACAGCAAATTAATAGATCAAGTAAAATTGTCCTGTCACTAAAAAGCTTCAAGCTATTCTCAAAGATACCCCTTCACCATCGAAGAGGCTTCTTTAGAGCATACAAGCTGCAAGCCTCAATATATTTCAGCTATGGAATCAGCAGAAAATCGGGAACAATCTCCTAAAGCTAATCAAAAAGAAGAATCTAACGATTCGCAATCTTTATCAAAAATTGAAACTATTAGACTAATAAACGATAGTATTGACCAACTAGAGTCAACAATCAAAGAGATTAGTAAAAATTCAGCAAAAGAGTTACCTTCCTCTGACTCTATTAAGACTTTATTAAATACTGCTCAAGAACTAGCCGATTCTGTTGCTCCTCCTTCTACCCCAGAAATGATAACTAAAGAGGCTCCTCCAAAAGAAAAGCCAGTCATTCCAGCAACAGAAGTTGAACCAGTAGTAACTAAGTCAAATGTAAAAACAGACGATAAATCAATAGAAGTCAAAGCTATTCCAGCAGCAGATATCAAATCTAAGCCGCCAGTAAATTCTCAATCAAAGCAAAAGCCAGATAAGCCAGACGATAAAACTATTGCCAAAGCTGAGAAAAATGAAAATCGCGGTTTGGCAATTATTGGTATATCTGCGATCGCCATTGCAGTAATCGCATTATTTTGGCTATATTTCCCTCAGATAAAAACTGCAATTTTTTCAACATCAGAAATGGCAGAAACCACTGAAATTGTTGTTGATAGACAAATACAACCAGATACCGAAACGAATGATATTCCTGTTGCCAATCCCGATGAGAATATCGATTTAGATACAAATACGGATACAGAAGAAGAGTTTGTTCGAGATCCACAAGTAATTGCATCTGAACCAGAAACAATTGCGCCAGTAGCTATTCCTCAAGATTTGACATCTCCAGGAAAAACCAAAAACCTCAAAATAGAAACAATTGAGCCAGAATTAACCTTTACTCCAGAACAAACTTTAATTGCTGCTCTACAGACCAAATTAGCAGAAATTACCGAAAATTATGATTCAGACTTGTTTAAGAATATTAAAGTAGATTTACCTCAAGCCAGCCTTCTAATTGAGGTGACAAATAACTGGTATGAACTAGATGAATCTCGTCAAAACAACCTCGCCAACAAAATTCTTCAACGTTCTCGTCAGCTAAATTTTAGTAAGCTGAAGTTTCAAGATTCTACAGGAACATTAGTTGCGCGCAATCCTGTAGTTGGCGATCGCATAATTATTGTAGAAAGTAGCAAAGAGTATTAGTAGTCTATTGTCTTTTTTCTTCGTTCCTTTCTCCTGTTTCCTCGTTCCTTAAAAATGTACAATGTCTGGTGGAGTAATTTAATAAATTTTAAACAGGATACAGTAACAGGTGGTTAAAAAATTGAGTAACCAAATCTTAATGAGCATCGCTATTGTTGTTATTTGCGGATCTGTCCTCATCTTTTCCGCTTTCATGGGTAATACTAATGCACCCCAACAACAGGCGATCGCATCTGAAATACAACAATCTGATCAGTCTCCCCAATTAATCGCTCAAAATACCCCCTCCCAAGAGGCAACTTCTATGGATTTATCTAACGCTGTAACTACAGACTCAGGCTTAAAATATATTGTGATTGAAGAAGGTGACGGTGCATCTCCTCAAACAGGTGAGAACGTTACTGTTCACTACACAGGAACATTAGAAGACGGTAGCAAGTTTGATAGCTCTCGCGATCGCAATCGTCCTTTTTCCTTTAAAATTGGCGTAGGTCAAGTTATCAAAGGTTGGGATGAAGGAGTGGCTGACATGAAGGTTGGCGACAGACGCACTCTCATTATTCCTCCTGAATTGGGTTATGGTGCCAGAGGCGCAGGTGGCGTAATTCCTCCTAATGCAACTTTATTTTTTGACGTGGAACTATTGAAAATCGGTTAAGTTTCTATCTATTGTCTATTGATAAGAAATTATCGTAGGGTGGGCATTGTGACAGTAATCTTCAAGAAAGATTAACTAAAAAATGCCCACCCTACAGTTTGTCTGCTTGCTTTAATTTAATTTCGGCGACTTTCAAATTAAGCTATCTCATTACTTATTACTCATTACTTATTACTTAATTATTCAAATCTCTTCAATTACTCCTTCTGCTTGATTTGCGATCGCTTTTAAACTTTCGATCATTTGCGGATCGGCATCTTGCCATAAACCCCGTTGGTGAGCTTCCAAGAGTCTTTCGGACATATCCCTCAATGCCCAAGGGTTTTTGTTTTGAATAAATTCCTGTACCTCGGCATCAAAGATATAAGCTTTAGCCACTCCTTTGTACATATGATCTGCCACACAGTTTGCAGTAGCATCATAGGCAAATAAATAATCTACCGTAGCTGCCATTTCAAATGCACCTTTATAGCCGTGACGCATTACTCCTTAAATCCATTTGGGGTTAATAACTCGCGATCTATATACCCTAGCTATTTCTTCGGTTAACTTCCGCACTCTGGGGTTACTGGGTTGGGAATTGTCGCCGAAATATACTTCGGGGTTTTTACCCGTCAAGCTTCGCACCGCCGCTGTCATACCTCCCTGAAACTGATAGTAATCATCAGAATCTAATAAGTCGTGTTCGCGGTTATCTTGGTTGTGCAAGACTATCTGTAGCTGTTTTAAACGTCTTTGAAAGGATTCTGGTACGGCATATCCTTT
>CAKZYI010000541.1 GCA_937884735.1 uncultured Pleurocapsa sp. | reverse complement strand
TCCTCTTTGCGCGGCATCAGCAGCAAAGACGATGTTTAAGCTAGCAGATCGAGCCAAGAGTGATATTACTTCTCTTACTTGTGCATCACGCTATACTAAACGAGGAACTAAAGCTCTTGAACCTAGGTCTACCATGTCAGGCATGGTGCTGATATTGGAAACTGCCATATCTCCCACAGGAGGAGCTACTGCTCTGGGTAAACTAGCTTGAGAGTCCGAATCTTGTGCTGTAAAGATTCTTTCTTTGGTGTTGTTGACTCTATTGTCGTCAATAACAATTTCTGGGTTAGGAATCAAGACATCTGGGGTTGCGCTATATTTACTGGATGCGATCGCAGATTTTTTGAAGTCTTTAGTATTTGTCTGATATAAAGCAGATTTATAGGTTAGCTTGATGTTGGTAACTGCTTTTTGACCTATTTTTTTTACTTCTCTCTGGAAAGATTGAGCTTTCGTTACACGATTAAGACTAAGAATTAAATTTTCGCCATCTTCATGAAGCAAATGTTCTATGGGTGTATCTGGCTCGGTAGAAATTAAAATCTGAGTATGTTCTTTATCAATCTGATTAATTTCTACAGCTCTAATTCCAGGCAGAGGATTTTCTTGTTTGAAAGAGTTACCTTCTTCCAAGTTTAAGTCGGTATTTAATAGATTGGCTTCAATGATGTTATTTTTACGCAGAGTAAAAAAAGAAGCTGTACCATCGGCTTTTTTATTTGCTGATAGTTTTACTTCTAGTTGGTTATTGTTTTGCTCTAGCTCAATATCTGTAATATTTCGTTCGGCAGCCATTGATGGACTAGCCATTATTACAACCATTAATGCGCTCAAAAATCCAAGGCGATTAGATGTGGAGCGTAGCGGAGCTAATCCTTTAGTGCTATAGTTTCTCACTGTTTAATCCTCAACCTATATCGTTAGTAAATATATTTTTGGTAGAACTAATATTAGTTAGTAATATCAAGAATTGTGGTCTATTTTTTTCTATCTCTACGTCTTTTTTCGCGCTTAGAAAGCTCTTCTGATTGAGCTTTTTCTTCAGCTTTTTTAGCTCTTTCCAATTCAGCCTGACTAGAAGGTAAAATAGCATCTAGCTTGATTTTAGTTGTCAACTCTGCTTGTTTTTTAGGAACAATCTCGGTATTGTTACTAGCGAAAATAGCAGTAGGTGCTTCATCCACGGTAGAACTAATACTTTGAATCATTAGCAATGGTTGCAAGCGTTCCAAATCTTGTAAGATTTGTTTTGTTTCTGTAAAAGTTCCTTCAATGGTTAAAGAAATACCTTTTCGCTTCAGCTTTCCTTGCACTTCTGCTCCTAAAGAAGCATCATTAATAGTACTAATATTACTATCAGGCTTGTAGTCAATTAAACGCGCTTGATTACTAGAGATAAAGCTATCAACATCTATCAACATAGTTTCAAGATCTTTTTCGCTAGTGAACATAGAAGAAACACGAGATTTCAATACTTTTCTTTCTGCTAAATCTGACTGAAGTTGAGTCAGTTTCAGCTGTAAATCTCCTGTTTTTATTTTATCTAATTGACCCTGTAGTTCTAGCTTTTTAGCTGATGCTTGTTGGTATTTTTCTTGAGCGGGTTTAACTGAATTAACAAAGACATATCCTGCTAGAGCAATACCTGCTACTGCTATAGCAACACCCATAATCGTTGGGGTAAATGTTATGCCAAATGCCGAAGGATAATCTCCTGCTAGGCTTTTTGTTAATTTCTTCAATTAGTTTAGAACTGGGTACATTTTTAAGCTGTGCCGAAATTTTGTATTTAATCCCTTCTGGAACTTCAAACAATACATTGCCTGGCAAATCTTCTTCGTTTTCTATTTCTACTGAGAAATTGCTAGTTCCTGCTGTATTAAGCTTGATTTTTTTGGCATCAAAAAAGGGCGATCGCTGTAAAAATAGAACAAAATCATTTACATCACTATAAGAACGGGCTGTACCTGATAAATTTATCCCTGTACCACTTCCCGAACCGCTTTGTTGAATTGAATCTACCTGAACGCCAGGAGGAGTGCGATCGCTTACTTCCTGCATAATAGCTGCCCAAGGCTTTATTTTTTCAAATACTCCTTCTAGTGCTGCGGTTTCGAGCTCTACTTTTTGAATTTCTTGGTTGGCTGCTTCTATCTTTTTGTTTTGATTTCCAAGATTAGCTATTTCACCTTCAATTTGTTTTATTTCTTCTTCTACACCAACGGTTTTTGCATTTACGCTTTGTAGGTGAACAAAGGTCATTGTTGGTGCTACTATTGCTATTAAAATGCCTACTGCAATAGGTATTTTATCTACAATACTAGGTTCTTTTTTTTGAGCAGAACTATCACTATTGACTGGTGATTCTTCTAGCCCTCTGTCCCTAAGAAAATTAATATCTAAGTTATACATAAAGTCATACCATTTTCAAGAATAATGAGTTTTTTGGGATTTAATATTGGTTCTATAAAATATTAAATAGACAAATATTAAAACTAACTCTAAATATCTCGCATCCCCAATCCTAGAACAATGCCTAAACCAGGACGATGTTCGGGAGCAATATCTTGATTGATGTCCAAACCAAGAGTTGTCACTGGATCGATTTTCATCGTGGGTAGATTAAGTTTTTGAGTAAAAAATTCATCTACTTGACTAATACCTGCACCAGGTCCAGCTAAAAGCAATTGAGCAATTTCTAGATCTTCACTTTGATTTATATAAAAGTTAATTGAACGACTTAATTCTTCAGTCAATTCTTCCATTATTTTCATCAAAGCTAACTTGCCTGACTCAATTTGGGACGAATCAATGTCTCCCGAATCACTCAATCCATCGATAATATCTATGTCATGGAGTAATTCTGTTTCACCTGTATTAGGCAAACCCATCGCATCAGAAAATGCAGTACGCATTTGATATGTGCCTATTGGTACAGTTCTAGAAAATTGAGGAACTCCTTCTACAACGATCGCAATTTCTGTGCTGTCAAATTCCACATCAACTAGCACTACTGCCTCTTTCGATCCAAACTGTCTTAGTTGCTCTCTAATAGTTCTGATTAAAGCAAAACTATTAATTTCTAAGACTCCCATTTTTAGATCGGCTTGTTGAAAAACCTCATTATAGAGATCTGTCACTTCTTTCTTGGTTGCTACCAATAAGACATTGACTTTTTCAATGCCGTCTTCATCCATGAAATAGCCTAATTTAGCATAGTCTAGATCTACTTCTTCTCTAGGATAAGGAAGATACATTCCTGCTTCATGTACCAAAACCATATCTTTTAATTCGTTTTCATCCAATTCCGCAGGAACAGGAATTACACGAATAATAGCTTCCCTCATTGGTACAGCAGTTGATACTTGTTTGGCACTAATTTTATTAGCTTTAAGAGTATCTTTGATCAACTCTGACAAGCTTAAGGAATCAACAATTTTACCATCTTCAAATACTCCTGCTGGAACAGTTGCAGAGACATTTTTTAGTAGTTTGTATTGTTGTCCATTCTTAGCTATTTGGGCAATATTTATTTTTTGTGGATTGATTTCAATTCCAACATTACCTCCATTTTTAGCAAAGATATCAGTTAAATTTTTTAGCATATCCCTGTCCTGAGTAGTGTTTCAAAAAATATACCTCAACCTTTAGATATGACAATATGATTTATAGGTTGTATTTAGCACAAAATATTATTAGGATAATTCCTAAATTTTTATAAGATAGATAATATCTTTTGGGATTATTAGCTACTTGCCAAATATTAAATCATAAGTTAATAAATAGTCGGTTTTAATCAACAATATACTGGTTACACTGGATATTGTAGCTGCTAGAAATGATTTTTAGGATAAGTGCAAGCACCGAAAAAAACAAAAACAATATATAGTTTGTTAGTTATAAATACGTATAAAATATATTTTTTTATAAATTTATTACTTATCAATTAATAAACTTATAAATGATAAGCAATTTGAGATTTTTGAGTTTTACTTTTGCCAAATACGGCGATTTAAGTTCAAATCATCAACAATCCCAATCATTAGCTGTAAATCTAAAAAATAATCTCTTAATGGGCTAAAAGATGTCATACTTCTAAACAATTGTGGTTCAAATAGATTTTGACGATAAGGGATAGCTATATATACAAAGCCATCGACAAAAGAGATATATACCTTTCGCTTGGCTTTTTGATTAAACTGAGCCAAACGGCTCATTAAATTAGTAGAGAGGATGTAGCGTGCTTCTATTTGATTGTCACTATAGACATTAAAAATATGCTTAAATTCTAGATCTTCTAGATTCACTTTTTCCCCTCGCCAATTATTTAAAGAAGCAACTTTGCTTTTGAAGGTATTGGGTAATATAAAAGTACGGCTAATAAAATTCTTGGAAAATTTTGCTTCAAAAAACAGACCATGGAATAAGCTGGATTTACCACTAAATTCTGGTTTTTCAAATTCATTTAGATATGCTGTCTTGATATTTTCGACAACAATTTCAGCAAAAAAGATATCAGTATCACCAATACTTCCATATACGCAGTCTTCCTGCTCCAACTTATCTGGCTCGTGTAATTCATCACGAAATATCTGACTGCGAGTAAATCCTAAGATAGTTTGACGCTTATCTTCGAGAAATAAATTGCTAGCATATTTGAGAGTTCCCTCATCATCAATAAAGCTGATTATTTTCTCAATGATATTATGCTTGAAACCAATACCATATACTTGAATACATCCGCGACAAAATATAATCCATACTGGAATAACAAGACCTAAAGCAGCACAATAAAAAGTAAATACACTATTGTTTATTTGTAATAAGGCAAATATTAACTGGCAAAAACACCAGGTAGCTATTGCAAAAACAATTCCTGAGATAACTATAGTAAATAAAGTATTTATTCTTTTTTTTTCCAATTCTTGAAGCTTATCTAATAAATTTTCTTGGCAATATTGTTTGAACTCCGATAACGTCTTACTTTTAATTGAATGAGAAGTATAGCTATGAGGAGACGAGCTAGTCATTTTCTGCTCGTTTGGTTTGTTGATAACCTCTTGCTCTATTTTAGGAACCAGGTTCGCCATGAACTTTGTTCCCCATAGATTTGCAATATTGCTATTACTATCAATCATTAATAGACAAAGAGCGATCGCTTTTTCATTTTGCTCTTGTTTTTGATAAGCTTTAACTAAGTTACGCTGAATATTAAAATATTGGTTATGACTAGGCTCTATTACTTCTAATAATTGCTCAAAAATATTAATTGCTGTACTGAAATTCCCTCGATGCAAATTACGATCGCCCTCGATAAAAAGACGATCTATTTCTGTTGGTGATAACGATTTGTCCACATCTATCTCTCTAATTGCTAACAAAAACTATAGATAGCTTTAATAACTAATTAAATAACTCCCCAACATTGACATTGGCTCTTTCTTCAGCAGGAGTGACAAATAACTCTTTGGCTGCATATTTCATATAGCCAGCTACGATATTACTAGGAAACATTTCGATCGCATTGTTATAATCCGTCACCGCAGTATTATAAAAGCGTCGTGCCGCAGAAATTTGTTCTTCCGTTTCGTTCAATGATTCTAATAATTGGGTAACGTGATTGTTGGATTTTAATTCTGGATAATTTTCAATCAACGCCATAATGTTACCCATGGTGCGAGTAATTTGATTTTCTGTGTTTAATCTTTGTTCTGGAGTAATATCCCCCGACATAGCCCGCGATCTAAGTCTAGTAATTTCTGCTAAAGTTTGCTGTTCAAATTCCATGTGATTTTTAACTATCGCTACTAAATTGGGAATTAAGTCCCATCTTTTTTTCAATAAAACATCAACACTAGAAAAAGACTTACTAACCTGGTTTTTTTTGGCAACCAAACTGTTATAAATTTGAATACCAATCATTAAAACGGTAAAGCCCAATAGCAAAATAACAACTGCTGAAGACAACAATACATACATAAAAGAAAATTCCATTTTTTCAAATTTAGTCGATCGGGTGAAATGTAATTAAAAAGTACTCGACCTTGCTTTATAATTCCCAAAAAATTCGTAAAATTATCTCGAACTTGCTCAATTTCAATCGCCAACTGAAAAGCGAGGAAGCGATCGCCCTGTTTGGTTTTTGATACGCTATTGTTCAATTAGAAAGTACTCAAAATTATGAATCAGCTAACTTTGGCAATTTTGACAAGCTAACAAAACAGCAAATAAGGTGTGGCAAATACAAAACTAATATTTAGTTAGAATCATCTTGAACTTGTTCGATCGTTTCTGGGAGAAAAGATGGTATCTAACGCCGATAAAATATTAGTTGCTGGTGCTACGGGTGGAGTAGGACAATTAGTAGTAGCCAAGCTACTAGCAAAAGATCTGAATGTTCGTGGTTTAACCCGCAGTAAAACCAAAGCAGAGTCAATGTTTGAAGGTAGAGTTGAACTAGTAGAAGGAGATATTCGCTATCCTGATAGCCTAACTAATGCAGTGAAAGATATAAATTATTTAATTTGCTGTACGGGAACAACTGCTTTTCCTTCCCTAAAATGGGACTTTGCTAATTTGTTCCAAGCCTCTAATAGCCCCGAAGCAGTAGATGGCGAAGGTGTAAAAAATTTAGTTTCGGCTGCACCCGCAGATTTAAAACGCTTCGTCTTTGTTTCTTCTTGTGGAGTGTTACGTAAAGATAGCTTGCCTTTCAACATTCTCAATGCTTTTGGAGTGCTAGATGCCAAACTAGTAGGAGAAAAAGCGATCGCAGCATCAAATTTACCATACACCATTATCCGCCCAGGAAGATTGATTGATGGTCCTTATACTTCTTATGACTTGAATACTGTATTGCGAGCTAAAACCGATGGAAAAAAGGCTGTAATAGTAGCACGAGGAGACAATCTGAATGGTGATACTAGTCGTATAGACGTGGCTAACGCTTGCGTCGAATCACTATTTTATGACACCACTATTAATAAAGATTTTTCTATTGTTAATGAAGGAGAAAGACCAAGTGATGTTGACTGGGAAAAATTGTTTGCACAACTTTAGTACATGATTAACTTTAAAACTAATAATACTCCCGTATTTTAGAGAGAAATAAGGTATGATGACCTAACTATTAAGTTGTGTAAAAACAAACTTAATCTCTTCAAAGTTCACCAAATTTACAGGCGTGATGTGTAGCGTCTTAACAGAATATGAAATTACCTATTGTTGCTGTTATTGGTAGACCCAATGTTGGGAAATCTACTTTTGTCAATCGTTTAGCTGGAGATAAACAGGCGATTGTTTACGATCAACCAGGAATCACTCGCGATCGCACTTATCGCCCCGCATTTTGGCAAGATCGCGATTTTCAAATTGTCGATACTGGAGGATTAGTATTTGATGATGAAACAGAATTTTTGCCTCTGATTCGCCAACAAGCATTGGCTGCATTAGTAGAAGCAAGCGTGGCAATTTTTCTTGTAGATGGTCAATTTGGTCTAACCGAAGGCGATCGCGAAATTGCTGAATGGCTGCGTCGTCAATCTGTTCCCGTGCTTCTGGCAGTGAATAAATGCGAGTCTGTCGATCTGGGAATGGCTCAGGCAGCAGAATTTTGGGAATTGGGATTAGGCAATCCCTATCCTATTTCCGCAATCCACGGTAGCGGTACAGGAGAACTATTAGATGACTTAATTGTCCATTTACCACCTATCAACGAATTAATCGACGACAATGAAACTAAAGTGGCAATCATTGGTCGTCCTAACGTAGGCAAATCCAGTTTGCTCAATGCCTTACTGGGAGAAAATCGATCTATTGTTAGTCCCATATCTGGCACAACTCGCGATGCGATCGATACCACCATACAGCGAGGAGATACAACCTATCGACTG
>CAKZYI010000540.1 GCA_937884735.1 uncultured Pleurocapsa sp. | reverse complement strand
GATATTCCTCAGCTACTTAAGCATAGAGCTTAGGGATAAGTGAATCATGACTAAGAATGCTACCCCAGAGGAGGGAAAAAAGCAGAAAAGTGTTAGTTTCCTAAATAAGATTTTAGGAGGGCAAGTTAATCAAGCTGGTCGTGATATCCATAATACAAACAACCTTGAAGTTGATAATATTGAAAAATTAATTGTTAAAGAACTAATTATTAACTTTCCTTCGGAAGACAAAAATACTTCTGAAGTTCAAGGAACAGCAGACAGTTCGAACCTTGCCACTACAATCGGACCTAATCCTTATAAAGGTTTACAAGCATTTGATGAAAATGATCGAACTAGCTTTTTTGGGCGCTCAACTGAAATCAAAATTCTACAGGAGAAAATTTATAGCCTCTACAGACAAGAGAGTAACTATCGCTTGTTACCGGTTCATGGTCCTTCTGGCTCCGGAAAATCATCTTTAGTGCGAGCAGGCTTAATTCCTGAGCTTAGAGAGAATAGCTTACCAGAATCGGAAGAACTTCAACTAAAGGACTTAAAGCCAGGAACAGATCCGCTTCAGTCGTTGGCTAAAGTTTTAGCTTTTACTGTAGCAGGGGGAGATAGTTCTGTTAGAAAAACGCGTGAACTTGCAGAGGAGTTATTGCAACCCAATAAATCAGGAGACTATGATGGTTTACAGCGTATTGCTAGCCATTTGCCTAGAATTGATTTTTGTCCATTGATTATAGTGGTAGATCAGTTTGAGGAAACGTTCTCGCTTTGTAATGATGCAGAATTAAGAAACGCTTTTATAGCAAATCTACTATATGCTGCTAAAGATCTCACTAAACATGTGTCAGTTATTCTGCCCATGCGAAGTGATTTCATGGGTGAGCTTTATCAGTATCCCGATCTAGGGCGCTTGTTTTCTAAGCCAGGTTTTTTAGTCCCGCCTATGGATAAAACAGCATTACGCGAGGTAATTGTTCATCCAGCTCAAAATGCAGGATATAACTTTGACGAGGGAACAATTAATCTTTTGATTAATCAAACTATAGGCCGAACAGGGGCTTTACCTTTATTACAGTTTTCTCTAACTCAGATTTGGGACAAGTTAAATAAGACTGAACCAGTTGAACCAGCCATAACACTACAAGAGCTTGGCGGTGTAGGTGGTGCAGTCGCAAAGAAGGGAGAGGAAATCTATGCAGGATTAAGTGAACTAGAACAGAAAATTGCGCGAAGAGTATTTCTAAAATTAGTGCATCTAAGAGAGGGATTGGAGGATACAAGGCAAAGAACTGCTATTCAAGATATGATAGCCGCGCAGGATTGGCCGCTGTTAAAGCAATGGCTAGATGAAGGGAGGCAATTGTTGCCTCAGCAACTTAGAATTGAGAACCTTGCTAAAGAATGGAAAAAGCAGGATAAGAAATCAAGTTTTCTTTTGCAAGGGAAACAAGTGTCTGATGCAATAAAGTTTGACAAGCATCATAAAGATAGTTTCCCTCTAACAGAAGATGCAAAAGATTTTCTAAATAAAAGCATTCTTCGTCGAAGAACAAATCGCATAGGACTTTTAAGTTTGTTGTGGCTACTTTTACCAGGTGTCAATATCTTTCTATATGAGCATCAAATCTATGAATATTATCAAGATGTAGAGACCTCAGCAGAAAAACGTCAACCTGTCGCCAGCTTAACTTCAGGATGTTATAAGCTACGAAATTGGCCTTCATTCTTACTTCGGATAGGCGAAAGGGTCATAGGAAACAACTGTCGCTCTCTAGAGAATATGAACTTGTCAGGTGGTGATTTTTATAGGCTTAATTTATACGAAGTTGATCTTAGTGGTTCAGATCTGAGTAAAACTAATTTTACGGAAGCCACTCTCTTAGGCGCAAACCTCGAAAATGTAGATTTGACTGGTGCCAATCTTGTTGGTGCAGATCTTACTAGAGCTAATCTGAGGCGTGCAGAGCTTATAAACTTAGATATAAGCTCTGCACACTTACATAAAGCAAATCTTCAAACTGCTACTTTAGATGGTGCAACGCTTATTGGATCGGATTTACGTGATGCTGATTTACGTGACACTATTATCAAAAATAGTAATTTCAAATCGGCAGAGATGCAAAACGCTGTCTTAATGATTGCCGATTTAGCAGAGGTAGGTGATAAAAATTTATCATTAGAGCAAATGCAGACTGGCTTGCTTTGTAATACAAGACTACCTGAAAACTGGATGAATTTGAGTAATAGAGATTGTGACCAACTCATAAAAATGTGGGCAGATCAATATCCTATAAGCGAAGATGAGGCATCAATGCTAATTCAGAATTACAAAGATAAACAGTGGGGAAAGTGATAGGTATTTAAATGAGGAGCAGATGCTGACTCTATCTCCACCTACTTTGATATTCTCTTTTAAAGACCCCTTGAAGTTAGAGTATATTCTCGTCTCGCGATAAGCATAGATACTCAAGATTAAACCTAGTCCTATCTAAGTTTGTTGGCATAAAATAAGGGCGCAGAGTTTGGAAGATCCATCCATCGCATTTAGTTGCTCAGCATCAAAATAGCCTATCGGAACTTGTTAATTGCCTCTTCTCTCAAGGGCAGGAAAGTTAATCCTATATCCCTCACACAAAATGAGTGGATATAGGATTAACGTAACGTAGTTCAAAGTTCTAGAATGACCTCTTGATACTGTTGCAAGAGGTTATTGTTTGAAAGTAACACGGATCTCTAAGTAGTAAGCCAACATCCAACTTCAATGAAGCACATCTAGAATTTCCCAACACTGACGCGTACTGCCATTAGTAGACCATATATTGACGGTTCCACCGTTGGCCACATTTCCATCCAAATTTAGACAGAAAGTTAGATTGTCTAGATGTCTAATGGTGCCATCGGGGTAAATATTCCAGAGTTGACTCTTGTCGCCATTAACAGAATATAGATTGATAAGAGCGCCATCTGTAGTATTGTTACCAGGCAAATTCAGACAGAAGTCCGGATATTTGGCGTGCAGAATTCTAATTTCAGCAATATCGCTCATGGACGATTTAATGGTAGTGATTTGCTTGTTAGTCATGATACTTCTAGTTGTTTAGATTAATCGAGTTCCAAATTCAGTTTGTTTAGCGGAAATGAGGTCGTAGAGTTTGGAGGCCAAGGACGATAGCCAAACGTAAGCAACGAGGAATAGCTGGGGATAAAACGATCTGCTTATCGATAGCTGAGGGGATTGATTATCAGCAATTGGTCGAAAACCACGAGAACTATCGAGAGTATCTAAATACCTAGATAGCCCTGTCATCTAGAACTCTTTCCCGAGGGTATCGACCAGGGGGAACTGTTTCATAGATGGGTCGAACCCTCCCGCCCACCCCTGAAGACCTGTCTGCCCCATCTGAAAAATGAAGTACAACTTGGCTAATAAGTTGCTTGTGCGACATGGCTCATGTGTACTTCACCCGACCAGGAATCGCTATAAATACTCAGATATGCTTAGTTGCACCTGTAACATTTAACAAAATAGACATTACGACAGACCCTACACGATGTAGACCACCGACAACGACATAGCTTGTCAAAACGTTCTGTACAGGATCCATCGCTTGTACAACTATCGTTAAGCTGCGTCCAGTCACACCTCCGTCGGCGATTAACCCATTTAATGCACTTATACCAGCCAGTTAGTTGTGTTTTTTGTAAACTTGCCCTCAACATATTAGAGCTTGCACTCAACATATTAGAGTAGGTTATTTCCGCTTCCCACGGTTGATGTAGCACAATAGTATGATTGTTAGTTCGCTCATCGAAGAATCTAGCATGCCTAATATTTTGCTCTTGTTCCAAGCTCCTCAAAAATTCGTCATTTATCTCTACCTCATC
>CAKZYI010000539.1 GCA_937884735.1 uncultured Pleurocapsa sp. | reverse complement strand
CCTAACTACTGTTGCGCTTGTTTGATCGATAAGCCAAAGCGTTTTAATTTTTCATTCACCTCCAACACCCTAACCTTTACTACCTCTCCCACTTTAACGACTTCATTAGGGTCGCCAACAAAGCGATCGCATAATTGGGATATATGCACCAAACCATCTTGATGTACTCCCACATCTACAAACGCACCAAAGTTAACTACGTTAGTTACCACCCCTTCTAAAACCATTCCGACCGTTAAGTCGCTAATTTCAGAGATACCCTCTTTGAAGGTGGCATATTGGAATTGTTCTCTGGGATCTCTGCCTGGCTTTTCTAATTCTGCGATCGCATCTTTTAAGGTAGGGATACCAATTTCTTCTGTGGCAAACTGTTATAAGTCAAGGTTTTTGAGTTCGTTTCCCACTGTGGTAATTTTATCAAGAGGAACTTTTAAACTTTTGGCGATTTGTTTAATTACCTGATAGCTTTCTGGATGGACTGCGGTATTATCAAGAGGATTGTCACCGTCACGAATTCTTAGAAACCCTGCTGCTTGTTCGTAAGTTTTTTTGCCTAACTTTGCCACCTTGAGCAATTCTTTTCTATTTTTAAATGCGCCTTTTTCATAGCGATAAGCCACAATATTATTCGCAAAAGTTGTTGATATTCCCGATACAAAAGTCAGCAATTCCTTGGAAGCCATATTTAGATCTACTCCGACATAGTTGACGCAGCTTTCAACACTTTCCTCTACTTATTGTTTGTGTAGCTTTTGATTGACGTCGTGCTGATACTGCCCTACTCCAATAGATTTGGGATCTATTTTAACCAACTCTGCTAACGGATCTTGCAATCTTCTTCCAATACTAATTGCCCCCCGTACCGTAATGTCTAAATCAGGAAATTCTTCACGGGCAACATCGCTTGCCGAATAAATCGACGCTCCCGATTCATTAACAATTACCTTGATTGGTTTTGCCTGAATTTGCTTTAATATTTCTCCAATAAATTGATCCGTCTCTCTCGAAGCTGTACCGTTACCGATCGCAATTAATTGAATATTATATTGATTAATAAAACCTTTTACTATTTCTGCTGCTTGCTTGCGTTTACCTTCTCCTGAATGGGGAAAGATCGCCTGATATTTTAAATACTTCCCTGTATCGGAAAGTACCGCAACTTTACACCCAGTACGAAAACCAGGATCTACTGCCAAAGTAGGTTTCATCCCCGCAGGAGAAGCTAATAACAGGTTGCGTAAGTTTGCTTCAAAGGTTTGAATAGCAACGATGAATGCATAAACCTTGCGATCGCATCTAAATACCGGAAACAAAGAAGGTTACAATAGCCGATTAAAGCCATCCTTGAGCATTCCTCGATAAAACTCTCTCAGTTCCCTAGCTTCAGTGCTAATTACCTTTAGCTCTAAATATCCCATCACTTCCGACTCTTCAAAAGCAATATCGACAGTTAAAATGCCTTCATTTTCCCCGCGATACAATGCCAAGACGTTATGAGGTGGAATTTTGCTTACGCCATAACTATAGTCGCGATACATTTCATATTTAGTACTCCCTTCGGGATGTTCTTTCTTGATTTTAGAGACAAATACGCCTTTTTTAAACAAATATTCTCGCAAATAAGCCCTTGTTTCTGCATTATCTGCCACTTGCTCCGCCAATATATCTGCTGCACCCGCCAAAGCCTGTTCTGCTGTTTCTACTCCCTGTTTGGCACTAACATATTTATCTGCTTCTGCGATTAAAGCAATATTTGCTACCTGGGGTTTATTATTAGACTCAATCCACCTAGCAAAAGGATCTAACCCCTTTTCCTTGCCAATAGTTGCTCTAGTACGGCGTTTGGGTTTGAAAGGAAGATATAAATCCTCTAATTCAGTCTTATTAAAGCAATTAACGATTTTCGCCTTAAGTTCATCGGTTAACTTGCCCTGGGTTTCAATTTCACTTGATATCTTTTCCTTGCGCTTGCCCAACTCATCGAGATAGCTATAGCGTTCAAATATATCTCGCAACTGCACTTCATCTAAGGAGCCTGTTTGTTCTTTCCTGTATCGGGCTAAAAATGGGACACTAGCCCCATCCAGCCAGAGGTTGAGAGCATTACTGACATTGCGTAGCGGTAAAGAGAATTCTTGAGCAATCAATTGGCTGATTTCTGTCATGGAAAATTAAGATAGAACAGAAGAAACAGTTTGAATTATATATTACGCCTGGCGCAACCTAATTTCTCTGAGAAACTACTTACTAGTCCTTAAGCTTTGTCTTTAAAATAAATTAATAGCTGCGACCCATAGGCGACATTTTGTCAAATTTAGACCGTTTTTTCTTTACACAAATACATATAACAGTTTGTTACGAGAATTCATTTTTTAGAGCATTTTTTTATTTTATTTTCAATAAGCATTTATTGCTTACGAAATAATAAGCATTTGAAGCGTCGAAGAAAAAATTAGTAATGTAGTCCCTAAAGCCACATCTATTATAGACTAGGATATCCTATTCAAGTTAATT
>CAKZYI010000538.1 GCA_937884735.1 uncultured Pleurocapsa sp. | reverse complement strand
ACAACGCACAAAAACCCCTTTTAACCAAATTCACTCGCCGTCGTGTCACTAAAGAATGCTGCGTAGTATGCGATGTACCCGACGGTAAAGTGAGTTAAACCAACAAGACGAGCTTGAACAATGGAAAGAGCGACAGGCTTGTCTTTGGGATAGCCGAAAGATAAGGGTGTTTGTTCGTGCGCCCACATCAAGGTTTCAATTAGCTCTTGCCAGTAGCCACGCCAGGTAATTAGGAACATAAAGCTTACTGCCCAGACCAAGTGTCCGAAGAGGAATATCCAAGCCCAAATTGCTAAATTATTTGTGCCATAGGGATTGTAGCCGTTGATTAACTGTGCCGAATTTGCCCAGAGATAGTCCCTAAACCAACCCATAAGATAGGTAGAACCTTGGTTGAATTGAGCTACATTACCTTCCCAAATAGCCAGATGCTTCCAATGCCAGTAGAAAGTGACCCAACCTAAAGTATTGAGCATCCAGAAAGTACCTAAGTATGCCGAATCCCAAGCTGAGATATCGCAAGTACCTCCTCGTCCTGGCCCATCACAGGGAAAGGAATAGCCAAAGTCTTTTTTATCGGGCATTAATTTTGAGCCACGGGCATCTAATGCGCCTTTAACTAAAATCAAAGTAGTAACATGAAGTCCTAAAGCGATCGCATGATGGACTAAGAAGTCTCCAGGACCAATAGTTAGATAGAGGGAATTGGCATTACTGTTGATCGCCTCCAGCCAGCCTGGTAACCAAACATTGGCATGATTGGGCCAAGCGGTAGTAGCAATACTATCAGGATTGGAAAGTAAAGTGCTTAGACCATATAGTCCTTTACCGTGGAGTGACTGTAGCCATTGGGCAAATACAGGTTCAATCAGAATTTGCTTTTCTGCTGCCCCAAAAGCAACCTCCACATCATTATGCACATATAAAGCTAGGGTATGGAAACCAAGGAACATAGATACCCAACTGAGGTGGGAAATAATTGCCTCTTTGTGGTCGAGTACTCTTGCTAAAACATTATCCCGATTTAATTCAGGATCGTAGTCTCGTATCAAAAAGATTGCACCATGAGCAAATGCTCCAACCATCAAGAAGCCAGCAATATACTGATGATGAGTATACAAAGCTGCGGTAGTAGTAAAATCTTTGGCAATAAAGGCATAGGGAGGCATAGAATACATATGCTGTGCCACTAAGGAAGTGATTACTCCCAAGCAAGCCAAATGCCATCCCAACTGGAAGTGTAGAGAATTATTATAGGTATCATATATGCCTTTGTGTCCTCTACCAGTTTTGGGGGCAATAAAGAAGCCAGACCAGCCTGGTCCTTGTAAAGCTTCAGTCATCTCTTTAATATTATGACCAATACCAAAGTTGGTACGGTACATATGTCCTGCAACAATAAAGATTACGGCGATCGCCAAATGATGATGAGCCATATCTGTCAGCCACAAGGACTCGGTTTGAGGATGAAAGCCACCCAAAAAAGTTAATATTGCTGTTCCTGCACCTTCAGAAGTATTAAAAATATGTCCAGAGGTATCGGGATTTTGAGCATAAACCGCCCAGTTAAAGCTAAATAATGGGCCTAATCCTGCGGGGTGGGGTGGAGTACTCAAAAAGTTATTCCAACCTACGTGCTGCCCACGAGATTCGGGAATAGCCACATGAACTAGATGTCCAGCCCAAGCCAAGGAACTTACGCCAACTAATCCAGCTAAATGATGATTGAGGCGAGATTCTGCGTTTTTAAACCAAGCCAGACTGGGGCGGAATTTTGGCTGTAGATGTAGCCAACCAGCAAACAGCATTACTGTTGCTAAAAGCATGAGGAAAATCGAACCCATATATAACTCATCATTGGAGCGCATACCCATGGTGTACCACCAGTGATAAACTCCTGAATAGCATATATTTACTGGGTTAGAAGCTCCTGCTTGGGTAAAAGCTTCAATTGCCCCTGGCCCAAACTGGGGATCCCATATTGCATGAGCTATGGGCGGAATATTTAACGGGTCTTGAACCCACTGTTCGAAGTTGCCTTGCCAAGCTACATGAAATAGTAGCCCCGATGTCCACAAGAAAATAATAGCAAGATGACCAAAGTGAGAAGCAAATATTTTTTGGTAAAGATTCTCTTCGGTCATGCCATCATGAAGCTCAAAGTCATGAGCTGTGGCAATTCCATACCAGATACGTCTGGTGGTCGGATCTTGAGCAAGGTCTTGGCTAAATTTGGGAAATTTGGTTGCCATGATTTATTTAGTTATTGGTTATTAGTCATTAGTTATTAGTTTTTAGGAGGCAGGGGACGCAGGGGAAGCAGAGGAGGCGGAGGAGGCGGAGGAGGTTGAGGACAGGAGGTGTTAGTTTCAATCGGTAGGAGAAGACGAAATTGCATTAAAAAACCTTTTACCTTTTACCTTTTACCTGTTACCTGTTACCTACGAGCAGCCAGATTTTCTGTCTCAACCGATTAACCCACTGCGATCTAGCCAATCGCTGCCATTCGTGCCAGGAAGAAAGCCCAGGTAACGACAATACTTCCTAAAAGATAGTGAGCTACTCCCACAGCACGACCTTGAGTAATACTTAAGGCGCGGGGTTGAATTGAAACAGTAATTTTTAGCTTGTTATGCGCCCAAACAATTGATTCGATTAACTCTTGCCAATAGCCACGTCCACTAAAAAGAAACATGAGACTAAAGGCGAAAACAAAATGTCCTGCTAAAAACATCAAGCCATAGGCGGAGAGCGCGCTATTGTAGGAAGTAATTACTTGGGATGCTTGCGCCCAAAGAAAGTCTCTCAGCCAGCCATTAATAGTTATGGAGCTTGTGGCAAAATTACCTGCGGTAATGTGACTGACTGCTCCATTTGCGTCTACTGTTCCCCAAACATCAGACTGCATTTTCCAGAAGAAGTGGAAAATAACCATCGCCAGAGAGTTATACATCCAGAACAATCCGAGGAAAACATGATCCCAACCTGATACTTGACAAGTACCACCACGACCAGGCCCATCACAGGGGAAGCGAAATCCTAATTCGCCCTTATCAGGAATCAAACGAGAGCTACGAGCGTATAAAACACCTTTGAGGAGTATTAATACGGTGACATGGATGGTAAAAGCATGGATATGATGAATTAAAAAATCTGCCGTTCCCAATTGAATGGGCATCATTGCCACTTTATCGCCAATAGCTAGGACTCCACCACCACCAAAAGCATAGCTAACAGGTTCATTTAACACGGGGGAAGTAGAACCAGGTGCTAGGGCAGAAAAATGTTGTATCCACTGAGCAAAGATTGGCTGGAGGGGAATAGCCGTGGCGGAAAACATATCTTGAGGACGACCAAAGGCTCGCATGGTGTCGTTGTGACAGTACATG
>CAKZYI010000537.1 GCA_937884735.1 uncultured Pleurocapsa sp. | reverse complement strand
CTGTTACTGCCTATTTTACTGATGCTCAAAGACAAGCTACTAAAGATGCTGGTACCATTGCTGGTTTGGAAGTGCTGCGTATTGTGAATGAACCTACGGCTGCTGCATTAGCCTACGGTTTAGATAAGCAAGATCGAGAGGAACATATCTTAGTCTTTGACCTTGGAGGCGGAACTTTTGACGTTTCCATTCTCCAATTGGGTGGTGGTGTTTTTGAAGTAAAAGCCACTTCAGGGAATAATCACCTTGGTGGCGATGACTTTGATAATGTTATTGTCCGTTGGATGATCAAAGCATTTTATGCTCAAGAAGAAATAGATCTAAGAAGCGACAAAATGGCATTGCAGAGGATGCGCGAAGCAGCAGAGAAAGCAAAAATTGAACTTTCAGTCGCGCCTAGCACTTCGATTAATTTGCCCTTTATTACCGCTGATGAAACTGGGCCAAAACATATTGAAATGGAGTTAAGTCGAGCTAAGTTTGAAGAATTATCTAAGGAGCTAATTCAAAAAACTCTCGATCCTGTCAAACTAGCCCTTAAAGATGCGGAGTTAAAACCTAAAGAGATTGACCGTATTATTTTAGTTGGGGGTTCTACCCGTATTCCCGCCGTTCAAAAAGCGATTCAAACAATTTTTGACGGAATGCAAATAGATCGCTCTGTCAACCCAGACGAAGCCGTGGCTGCTGGTGCTGCTATTCAAGGCGGTGTTTTGGGTGGAGAAGTTGAAGATGTTCTATTGTTGGATATTACTCCTCTATCTCTGGGCTTAGAAACCTTGGGAGAAGTATTTACTAAAATTATTGAAAGAAATACTACTGTCCCTACCAGTAAATCTCAAATTTTTTCTACTGCTGCTGATGGTCAAACCAGCGTAGAAATTCACGCTCTTCAAGGAGAAAGAGCAATGGCAAAAGATAATAAAAGCTTGGGTAAATTTTTACTTACAGGAATTCCTGTTGCCCCAAGAGGAATGCCTCAGATTGAAGTGACTTTTGAAATTGACGTTAACGGTATTTTACAGGTTTCTGCTCAAGATAAAGGCACGGGAAAACAACAAGGTATTACCATTAGCAATACTGGAGGCTTAAGCTCGAACGAAGTAGAAAAGATGCGTCTTGAAGCAGAAAATTATGCCGAACAAGATCGTCGTAATATTGAGTTGGTTAAATTAAAAAATCAGGCTGAGAATTTGATATACAACTATGACTCGACTCTTAACGAGCAGGGTAATCTCATTCGCGACGAGCTAAAAGCCAAAATTGCTAGAATTAAGGAAGAATTCAAAATAGCCTGTAACAATCCTCACAATACAATGGGTGAGATTAACAACATTTTGGAGAAACTACGTCAAACACTGTTGGAAATCGGAACAGATGTTTACCAGCAAAGAAACTCTGAAGCTGACGATTCATTTATGTTTGATGATGATGATTTTGCCGATGCCCAGACAGAAATGAATATTGCCAGAGACAATAGCATCAAGGCAGTAGTCAGCGTCTCTAATGATGCAAATATCGAAGGTGGCGACGATCTGGGCTTAGATGATACTTCTTTTGATGATTATGAATCAGTAGACTAAATATTCGTTTTCTATTTAAGTTGTCTTAACATAGCTAGGCAATAAACAACGCCTGATGCGGATTGGCTTTGTTATAGTTTAGTGGTTTTTAGCTTTTGAGAAAGCTGATAAATTCAATCAGAAAGAATGTGTTTGAAGAGTTGGGAATTTTTTCAATTTACATTAGACGTAAACAATTGAATTCTTAGTAGTAACCGTACTATATTTTTTAGCTACGATTTTGCTAAAGTACAATCAACAAACCATAGGAAAAAACTAAGATTTTATGGCAGGGGACTACTATCAAATCCTGGGTGTATCCCGCGATGTAGATAAAGACGAATTAAAGCGTGCTTATCGTCGTTTGGCTCGCAAGTACCATCCCGATGTCAACAAGGAAGCGGGGGCAGAGGAGAAGTTTAAAGAAATTAATCGTGCTTACGAGGTTTTATCTGAGCCAGAAACTCGTGCCAGATACGATCGCTTTGGAGAAGCAGGAGTAGGAGGAGCAGCAGGTGCGCCAGGCTATGACTACAATGACATGGGCGGATTTGCTGATATATTTGAAACTATATTCAGTGGATTTGGCGGAGGAGTTGGGACTGGGGCTGGCGGTCAATCTCGCCGTCGAAATGGCCCTGTTCGCGGAGATGACCTAAGACTAGATCTCAAGCTGGATTTTCGTGAAGCTGTCTTTGGTGGGGAAAAACAAATCAAAATTCCTCACTTAGAATCGTGTAATACCTGTGGTGGTTCGGGAGCAAAGCCTGGTACAGGAGCCAAAACCTGCGGTACTTGTAATGGTTCTGGTCAGGTGCGTAGAGCAACTCGCACTCCTTTTGGTAGTTTTGCTCAAGTGTCCGCCTGCACTACCTGTAATGGGACAGGACAAGTAATTGAAGAGAAGTGCAGTACTTGTCATGGAGCGGGTCGTTTGCAAGAAACTAAAAAACTTAAGATAACTATTCCCCCTGGGGTTGATAACGGAACTCGTTTGCGTGTATCTGGAGAAGGTGACGCAGGAATGCGTAATGGCACTCCTGGCGATTTGTATGTCTACTTATTTGTAGAATCTGACAAAGAGTTTACTAGGGAAGGAATAAATATTAGGTCAGAGATGACGGTGAGCTATCTACAGGCTATTTTGGGCTGTACTTTGGAAGCAAATACGGTAGATGGCAAAGAAGAATTAGCTATTCCTGCGGGTACTCAACCCAATACAGTGCTGACTTTGGAAAACAAGGGAGTGCCAAAATTAGGCAATCCTGTCAGTCGAGGTAATCATTTAATCACCATTAAAATTAATATACCTACCAAAATCAACTCTGAAGAACGAGACTTGCTAGAAAAGCTCGCTACTGTTCGAGGAGAAGCAACGGGCAAGGGTAATAAAGAAGGATTTTTGGGAGGTCTATTTCAAAAATGAACCCAGCCGACCCCTTCAAAGGTACGGATAATCCTACCTCAACTTCTGCCGATGCTCAACTAGATTTGCGCGGTACACCTTGCCCAATAAACTTTGTTCGCACCAAACTTCGCTTAGAACAGATGTCCCCTGGTTCTTT
>CAKZYI010000536.1 GCA_937884735.1 uncultured Pleurocapsa sp. | reverse complement strand
GCCCTGCCCCCCCGCGTATTCTAATTCCTCCTGGTAAGGTGTTTGTTTTCTACTTTTTAATCTTTTTTTAAAAAAACACGACTGTACTGCGTAACATCAGTTAAATAAAGCCACTTTTTACTTTTTTTCCTTTAATCGATCCCACGCCTTGACTTATTGATATTTACTTAAGCTTTTTCTCTTCTAGCTTAAAGAAATTAACTACATTTTCTAAATCCTTAGCTGTGACAGAAGTTTCTTCTAGGGATTCGATAGAGAGATCGTTGAGAAGCATAATGGATTTAGTAGTTTTGTTTAACTCTTTTTGCAGTTTGTCAATCTTGTGATGAGTTTGTTGCTGCATTTTTGTCATGTTGACTAAAGAAAATAGATTCTGTTGAGCATTCTTGGTTATTTTGATTATTTGCTCTAGGTTTTTGCTACCGTTGGCAATCAGAACACTGTCTTGTTCTAGTTTGTTCTCATTGGTTTGATATTCTTGCAAAACTTCGTTGATTTCGCGATCGATACCGAGAACAATATTTTCTAATTCCTTAGTTGCTGTGATAGATTGCTGGATAGATTTGATTTCTTCCCTGAGACTAAATGCTGATTCGTCTAATTCGGGAATCCGTTTACCCAATTTGCTGGCTAATAAACTAGCTCGTAAATTAATTTTCCTAATAGAACTAATTACCCTAGTCATCTTTCCAGAAGCAGCACTAAGGTTTCTCACTTTATCTTTATTGTGGCGCAAATTGTTCTCTAATTGAGACATAAAAGCGATCGCACGACTAAAATTAATCTTCTCCGATTCTAAATCCGTTACTACCGAGTCTACGGTGTGAGATGCTACTCCTACTTGAGATGAAATTTCTGTAATAGAGTTGCTCATTTGCTCGATAAAAGCAAACATCAAAGCTAGGGTATTAGCCTGTTGATTTAGTCGATCTTTTATCTCAGCTAAATTATGTTGATCGACTGCCAGATTTTGGTCAATCTGATTGCTAGGAGTTTGTATTTTTTCAACAACCTGGCGTAAATTACTAAAAACAGCATTAAAAGCTTCTATGACATCGCGATTGGAATCTTTTTTACTGTCTAACTTGACTGTAAGATCTCCTAGGGCAACATCTTTCATTTTGCTGCGTATTTGAGCTATATCTTGTTTGAAATCTACTTTTTGTGATTTTTCTTCCTGATAGACAACATATCCTCGCAATACCATTGCTAATTGATAAGCTATCTGCTGCAAATAATCTACATCTGATTGTGACCAAAGCCGAGAAGTGGAACATTGGTGAGCTATCAATAAACCGATGAGCTTATCTGATTCGGATTTTGTCTGATACTCTAAGATAACTGGTAATACTAAACTTTCCCTTACCCCATAGGGTTCTAACTGCTGAAGATGGCAGGAGGTCAAATTGGCTTCATATATATTAGATATAGCTTGAATCCTGCCTTTTTGGTATTTCCTCACATATTCTTGGGCAAAACAGTGGTCGTCAAACTGTACGCCTAAAGTTCTAGGAAAACCTTGTGCTACAGATTCCGCAACAACCGTACCCTTCCACTGAGAATCAAACTGGTAAAAGATAACGCGATCGCTTTTAAGAGAATTTCTTACCTCTGCCAAAAACAAACTAAAAGGTAATTGTAATTCTCTAGGAGTGCGAGTTTGAGCTATTCTCGCCATCAATTCAGCGGTTTGATTAGCAGTTTTTTGACGCTGTATTAATCCACCTAATTGACTTGCCATGCTGTTAATTTCATCACCCAATACAGCTAATTCATCTTGGCGATTTAGTTCTATTTTGGTGTCTAGTTTCCCTAAACTGAGTTCTCTCACCCCAGCAATTAGCTTTGAAAGAGGTTCAATAATCCGATTGGCTAAAAACCCCGCAATTATGCTAACAAGTAAAATAGTGCCGATTGTTCCCCCTAGATAAATCCATTTCAAAGATTTGAGTGGTGCAAAAGCAATATCTGTATCCAAAGCAATCGCCGTACCAATATTGAGATTAGGATTAATTTCACCTAGTTTGACTGGTACATAGTTGATGATTTGTTTGCGATCGCGATTAATCGGACTAGTAACCGATTCTGTAACTATTTTTCTAGCAATATGTGAATCCTGTAGTTGAGGAAAATAATTAGCTAAAGGTTGATTATCCAGATTTTCTAGAGAATTGGCAAAAAAGATACCTTGGGTATTAATGACGTACCATTGTTCGTCTCGATCGGTATAGCTTTCTAACAGAGGTAATATGTTTTGGCTAGGAATTTTGAAACGCATTATACCAATCACTTCATCAGTCCAGGCATGTTTTATGGGGACGGCAAACTCAATTCTTGGTTCGCCAGTATAAGAAGATCTACCTAGCTCGTTTAGAGTAGTTCTTTTGTTGCTAATTGCTGCTTGAAAATACTCTTTCTCGCTATAGTTATTTTTTAGAGGATGTTCGGATTTGCTTTGAAATAAAGGGTTGCCCTGGAGATCTAAATAAACAATGCTGTTGTAGAACCCTGTTTTATCTTGAAAACTATCCAAAGCAGCTTTTTTTTGACCTACAGTTACCGTCTCCATCACGTTGGGATTAGTAAATATCGGATTAGCTGCCAAAGTTTCCGCCTCATTAGTGCGGTTAAGAAGATATGTTTCTAATGTAAGAGCCAGATGATTGGCACGGCTTTGCTGGGCTTGATTGATGTTTTCTGTCAGATCTCTCTCAATTGCTTTGTAAGAAATTGCACCAATGGTAGTTATGGGAATGCCTCCTATTGCGATCGCTGCTAGTATTGTTTTAGCTCGTAATCCCAATCCTGATGGTTTCTTTTCTGGTGGTTTAGAAGGTGGCAAATTATAATCAGCGGGAGGAAGTATTTTAACTTCATTGGAAGTTCTATCGGCTTTAGAGAGGGAAGTCGTGGAATTTTGATAGGTCATTGATTTACAAAGCGTGAAAAAAAATACTAACCTTTTTGGTGTTGCGGTATCCTATGAGGCGATTTGACCTATGTACGCGCATCAAGAAAGCGATCGCCAAGACACTTAAAAAGCTAATTTTATTAGAATTTGGATTGCCTCTTATGGTACACAAATTCCTTCTAGTCAAGATAGTTTATAAACAAACTGTTTTATTCAAAGCGGCAGATTTTTCGGCTGCATTGGCTATTTTAAGAGCATAAAGGCTAGCTTGAGGCTGAATGTATAGAGGATGTCCATCAAACAAATAATCTAAAACCATGGTTGTATCTTTAGCAAACAAACCACGACGAGAAACCACAGGAATTTCTGTTTCTCGCTTGTTTTTGATTAATTTACCCTTTTCTCCTTCAAACACCATCGTTCCTTCTTCTCCATATATTTCAAAGGTACGATGACTCTGATGAAACACATCTCCCTTGCCGTATACAATTTCTGCTCTAACGCCATTAACGAAATTAAACCTAGCCTGGCACATGCAGGAACTAAAATAATTAGAACCAGATTTATCCCTATAGCGATTGTTACAGTCAACCGCTTCTACTTTGCCAAACAAATCGGTTAGACGATGAATTCTTGACAATGCTGCTGCTAAAGGAAAGCCCAAAGTATCTTTATTATATTTCCAACTGTGGCGATCGCTTGCTTGCGCGCTAATTGTTTTATAGTTAGCCTGAAAAACTTTGCCAATTTGAGGTAAGTACTCCTTCATCGCCTGATGCAAACCGCCAATAATCTCCATGTGTTCGACATGAATCAACTTTTGCTTGACTGCGGCTAATTCAATAATTTCCTCTCCTATTTTGGCTTCTAATGCAAGAGGATATTCCACGACTACATTTTTTTCTGCTCCTATAGCAGCAAGGGCAATCGCGCCACAGTCTCGATTGATAGTGCAGACAAAAATCAAATCTAGATCGCTGCGATCGACCAGCTTAACCCATGAATCTACTGCTTCAATTTCAAACATTTGGCAAAATTCTTGGATTCTGTGGGGTGTATTTCCCGTAACTGCGACTAATTGTGTACGGCGATCGCTTTTTATAGCTTCTGCTCTCTTTTTCGCTGCATATCCTGTACCAACTATGCCAACTTTAAGAGAAGAAACGGCTTGATTATACATAAAATATTCTGCATTAGACTTCATTATTAAGAATAAATCATCCATCAAAGGTATAACTATAGTTAATAGTTATTTTTACGGGGAATACAGAATCTTCAGCAAACGTTCTTATCCATAGCAAATGTTGCTATAGGGTTGTTTTAGACAACAAAGCGATCGAACACTTCAACTATTCTAGTCTCAGCTTTATATATAAGAAAAACTTATTTTACAATTAATTACAAATCTCATTACTAATGCGCGATCGATTCTAATGATTTTTCCCTTAGTATCTAACATGTAGCTTGTTGAATAGGTTTTTTTCCCATTCAACCAAGAAAGACACAGCATCTTTCTTTATTAAGCACAAACTAATATACATGACCCTGTAAAAGAGGAAAAATACAATGGCAACATATAACGTTACTTTAAAAATGCCTGATGGCGAGCAAACCATTGAAGTACCCGATGATGAGTACATTCTTGACGTTGCAGAAGAACAAGGTTTAGACCTACCTTATTCTTGTCGTGCAGGTGCTTGCTCTACTTGTGCGGGTAAAATCGAGTCTGGTACTGTAGACCAATCCGATCAGTCTTTTCTTGATGACGATCAAATTGAAGCTGGATATGTTCTTACTTGTGTTGCATATCCTAGTTCCGATTGTACAATCACTACCCACCAAGAAGAAGAGCTTTACTAAGCATATTTTTCAACTGTATAAAAAAAGGGCATTCTTTGGTTAGAATGCCCTTTTTTTAAGTTAATGTTAATTCAATTTTCTAAAATCAATCTAATCCGTTACGCAGATTCTGGTTTGCGGTAGGAAGCAGGGTGAATAATTAATTCAGCAGTAGAACGCTTTTCTACCATCTCCTCAGTGATGGTGCATTTCCCTACATCCTCGCGAGAAGGAATTTCATACATTACATCTAGCATTAATTCTTCTACAATACCCCGTAATGCTCTTGCGCCTGTCTTACGTCGATATGCTTCTTTTGCCAAAGCTCTAATTGCACCATCGGTAAATTCTAGTTCAATATTGTCCATTCCCAAAAGCTTTTGATACTGTTTGACAATAGCATTGCGCGGCTTAGTCAATATTTCTACTAGGGCATCTTCATCCAGAGACTCTAAGGCTGCTGTCACAGGAATTCTACCGACAAACTCAGGAATCATGCCAAAAATTACCAAATCATCCAACTCTAGCTATTGCAGAATATCTACAGTTCTCTTTTCCTTAGATGAATTGACTTCTCCTTATTGAATAA
>CAKZYI010000535.1 GCA_937884735.1 uncultured Pleurocapsa sp. | reverse complement strand
AATGACCTGGGTGAATTTGATTCTGAAAAACAGGCTCAAAAAAACATTGTGCAAGCCATCAAAAATGTGGCAAAACAATTAGGAAATCGCCCTGCAACTTGTCGTAAATATTATGTACATCCCGCTATTATCGAAGCTTATCAAACTGGAGCTTTATTATATTTGATGTCTGACACATCAAACGAACAATCTGCGGTTAATAACTTAAATCCAGAAGAAATAGTAATTCTCAAAATTATTAAACAAGCTCTTCCTATTTCCACAGTTAAGTAAATAGTATTTTGGTCTAAATTAAATAAATTTAGGCTAACTACGGCTTATTGTTCGTACAGAATTTGCTCAAAACAGACTTGCCCAACTTCGACAAGGGTTGCTTCTGCATCTTCATTATTCAAAGAATCAATCGTTAGCTGCTTAAACTCTTCTAATTTATATTGACTTTGAAACTTGTTAATTGTACATTCACAAAGCCTGGCTGCTTCTGTTTCTTCCAATCCTTCTTGTATGGAAGTTTGCATACATTCGGTTGAATACTGTTGTACAAATTCTTCTGGATATTGATTGGAATCACTAAATTCCACCGAGTTTTCTGCAACGGCTATTCCACCTGTGGTAAATAAAAATAAAGCAAATAAAGAAGAATAAAAATGTTGCATGGCGATCGCTTTGATTAGATCTAATTTTTAAGATTATCTTATGGTAGTCGATCCTTTTGACTTGTTCTAATCTAGTGTCTGTACAGACAAGTTTTCTTCTAATTGAATTAATTCATCTCTGTGGGCTGTAATACTTACTAAATTAGGTCTATCTGTGCGAGAAACAACTCTCAGCATTATCTCTTCCCAACGTCCTGCTTTACGCCAATAAAACACACCAGCCAATGGTGCAAGCATGACTATAAGCCAGACAAAGCTATTGGCATCAGGGAATAAAAGGAACAAGACTAAAGCCAAACAAGAAAAACCAACAACCGCCAGCATACTCAATAACACCGCTAAAAAGACGCTGGGTTGCACAAATCCTTTAAAGGTGATTTGTTTATTTTCTGGATCTACTTGAGTCAGTTGATATGCCCTAGATTCAAAGTATTCTTGTAATCTTTTTAATAAAATATCTTCGGTTTCTGATGGGACTAATTGGATTTGCTTGGTACGATCTTTAACAGAAGCGCGGATAAAAAAGAACAAGCCGATCATCATCAGCAAAGTAAGAAAAAAAGTTGAAGAAATAACTGGCAGATTCACGTTTGTAAAATTTGTTTGATTATTATGACAATACCTTTGAATATATATTAATTCGTGATTGTTATATAACTTCGTTTTGGATCGTAGGCAAATTTTGTATCATAAAAATACTACGAGTTGTCTGGAGTTATTTATTCTCTGGCAGCTTCTAATGTATCTGTAATTGCTTTGGATGGACGAGAAAACAGCCCCAACATTGGTCCTAAAATAGCCCCAGCAATAAATCCTCCCGCATGCGCCCAGTATGCTACTCCACCACTTTCCATTCCAACATTGGCAGTCACTTCCAAAGATGTAATACCATTAAAAGCCTGTTCTAAAAACCAAAAGCCTAGAAAATACACCGCAGGTATTCTAAAGATAGGAAAGAAAAAGCCCAAAGGAACTAAAGTGACAACTTTGGCTTGGGGGAACTTTAATATATATGCTCCCATAACTCCTGCGATCGCGCCACTAGCCCCCAGAGAGGGTACATTAGACAATGCCGAAAAGAACCATTGAGCTAATACGGCTAAAACGCCACAGGATAAATAAAATAATAGGATTTTTGCTTTTCCTAGCTGTTCTTCTACATTATTGCCGAATATCCATAAAAAAAGCATATTAAAGGCAATGTGTGTAAAACCTGCATGAAGAAACAGCGAGGTAATAGGAGTAATTATTTCAGGAATGCTTTGATGAAAATTGACTCCACTGAAGCTACCCGTTAGCTCTTTGGGAACAACCGCAAATAAGTGAAAAAAGGCATCTAATTGATTGGAATTTAAACTTAGCTCATAAACAAATACCAAAACATTAATTGCAATTAAAAGATAGGTGATGTATGGCGTTATTTTAATCGGATTTTCGTCTTTTAAAGGAACCATTTTTAAGGGACAAGATATAAAGAATAAAGGATGAAAAGAATTGATTTATACTAGGCTTTGATTCGATTAGGACAGTCTTGGTTTTGCGCGATCGCTGTAATATTATTTAAAGTCGTTTCCGCAATGTTTTTTAAAGCATCTTCTGTAAAAAAAGCCAGATGTCCAGTAATAATTACGTTGGGAAAAGTTAGCAATCTTTCAAATACGTCATCTTGAATAATTTCTTCTGACATATCTTCAAAAAATATCTTGCTTTCTTGTTCGTAAACATCTAAAGCGAGATATCCAATTTGCTTTGTTTTGAGTCCCCTAATTACGGCTTTAGTATCGATCAATCCTCCTCGACTAGTGTTAACTAACATCACTCCAGTTTTCATCAAAGCGATCGCCTTGTCATCAATCAAATGATGGGTTTGTGGAGTTAGAGGACAGTGTAAACTAATAATATCTGACTGTTTTAATAATTCCTCAAAAGTCACATATTCGGCAAATGTCTCGGCAAACTCTTGATTAGGATAAAGATCGTACGCTAATATTCGACAGCCAAAACCGTGGAGTATTTGACCTGCAATACGACCTATTTTTCCTGTCCCAATAATACCAACAGTACGTCCATGAAGATCGAATCCTAGAAGCCCATTGAGGGCAAAATTTTTTTCCCGCACGCGGTTATATGCTCGATGAATTTTGCGATTGAGAGTTAGAATGAGAGCGATCGCATGTTCGGCTACAGCATAGGGAGAATAGGCGGGCACTCTGACTACAGTTATGCCATGTTCTTGGGCTGCATCAAGATCTACATTATTGTATCCTGCACATCTTAAAGCAATTAATTTGATACCTTGCTGATGTAGAATTTTAATTACATTACCATCCAGGCGATCGTTAACAAATACACAAACTGCTTCAAATCCAGTTACTAAATCTACTGTTTCTAAGTTTAAATTGGGACTAAGAAATTTTAATTTATGATCGTGTTGGCGATTAGCTTGTTCTATAAATCGCTTATCGTAAGGTTTGGCACTAAAAACTGCAATTTTCATTACTCGTTAAGTATTTTAAGAACACTTAATTATACAGAAAAGTAATACTGGAAACTGCAATAAACTTGGGGATAGCCTTTAAGTTATTGTTTTAGTTTATGATCCTAAATTAATTTAGCCAGATCTAAAATAAAGATAGTTCGATCGCTACCATTTGCTTGAGGAATTACTGTAACGTGGCTAGCAATTGCTAAAGTATCTGCATGACGATAAGAATCAGGAATTAAACGAACTTGTGTTGTAGGCACATCAATCAATGCAGGAGGTTGTGATATCAAAATTCCTAAAGGCTCTTCTGCAATCTCTTGGCTAATAATAAAATATCCTTGAGTTTGAATTGCTTCGGGCAAGTTAATCTTGAATATTTTTTTATATAAATCAACTACTGCAATGTCTTTATCTTCTAAATGAACTAAGTTAACATAGCTCAAGCCACTACCATGAACTGGATTATACTTAATGACTTTTTGTACGTGTAAAATAGGCAATGCCAATGTTAATTTGTCAATGTCAAAAGTTAATAACTTAATCGATTTATTTTTATTGCTAGCAATTAAATTGGAATTGATATTTATAGTTAAGTTACTCATTTTTCATAGTATATAATTTTATATATCGAATATTTATTAATGAAATTTAAATTGATTTTCACTCTAAAAAACACAAGCTATTATAAGCCCAAAAGTCGCCGCCATACCTACAGTTAATCATCAGCAATTACCAATTATTTACTATATTGTTTGATAAAGTTATCCATATCTTTAAGGAACTTATCTTCAATATAAGGTTTAGTAAAATAGCCGTTAGCTCCCAAACTAGTAGCCAAAGAACGATGTTTGTCCGTACTACGAGAAGTAAGCATGATTACAGGAATTCTTTGTAAATTAGACTCTTTTCGGCGAGAAGATAGAAATTCAAATCCGTTCATATTAGGCATTTCTACATCACAAATAACTAAGTTAGTTTGTAGATTTTTGCGGAGTATTTCCAATCCTTCTATTCCATCTCTTCCTTGTAAAACATGATAGCCCTTATTCTCTAGACTTAGAGCTAAAGTACGCCTTAGTGCCGAAGAATCATCAATAATTAAGACAGTTTTCTTTTGAATCGATGAAGAAATAGTAATATCATTTTTGCTATTACTATTATTAGTCTTACTATTTTTATCGCTTAATATTTTCTTGACTTCTATAATAAATTCTTGTTCCACATAAGGCTTAGTAAAATAGCCATTTGCTCCTAGCTGAGTTGCCAAATTACGGTGTTTCATGCCACTACGAGAAGTCAACATAAATGTGGGAATTTTAGATAGTTGAGAATCTCTTCGACGCATACCAAGAAATTCAAAACCATTCATTGTAGGCATTTCTACATCGCAAATAATCAAATCTATATGAGGATTTTGTCTAAATCCATCTAACGCCTCTTTGCCGTCTTTTTTCTGAATGACTTGATAACCATGTTTTTCAAGAGTTAAAGCCATAGTACGTCGCAATGCTGTAGAATCGTCAACAACCATAATTGTCTTAGTTGCAACTATTTGATGCTCAAGAGTTGTACGATCGCTTGATGTTTGAGTTAACTGCTCAGTAGCTTCTAATTCTATAGTCGCATCTTCTAATTCTGCTATGGGGGCGATCTCAGAAGCAATGGTAACAGTTTCTTCTCCCAAAATACTACTAATCAAAGCCGCACCATCAAAAGCAGGAATTAAACTACCATCTCCCAAAATAGTACAACCATAACTATACTGCGGTGCGGCGATCGCTTTACCATAGGGTTTAATAACCAACTCTTGTTCGCTAACTAAACTAGCAACTTCTAAAGCAAATAATTTTTGTCCTCTTTTGACTATTAGCAATGGTGCAAACCAATCTTCAGGGGGTGCAATAGTTTTAAAAGCCGTACTAGTTGCGTCCACATTAGGCACAGGACAATTGTAATGTAAGATCTCTTGGAGACAATAAACAGGAACTAGTTTGTCATTAAGAGATAAAAACTTTTGCCGATTGGAAAATTTGATTTGATCTTTAATGGGAATAATAATTTCTTCGATACTATCGGAAGGAATAGCAAAAGAAGTAGTTCCCAAAGAACAGACCAATAATTTGGCAATAGTTAAGGTTAAAGGTAGACGTAGGGTAAAAATAGAACCCTCTCCAGGAGAAGAAGTAACGGTTATTTTG
>CAKZYI010000534.1 GCA_937884735.1 uncultured Pleurocapsa sp. | reverse complement strand
ACAATACGGCCTATTACACTATCTGGCTGAGTATTAGGTCTACCAGAACTTTTAAACAATTGCAGTATTTCTCCTCGCCCAATTAGTTCTAAAAAGCGGCGAAATTGAGATTGAAAGATTACTGCCATTGCTACAGCAGAACCCAATACCAGTTTTTCTAGTAAAAATTTGAGCAACTTTAGCTCTAGTTGTCCGCTAACAACTGTTGCCAACATTAGGACAATAAAACCTCGTACCATCCACAAGCTACGTCTTTCCCCTTCGCCAATGATTAACAGGAGGGCATAGCTAAGGGCTAATACTAAGCCCAAATCGATGATATTGACTAAATCTGGCAACCAGGAAAGAACCCGATCTAAGTCAGGAACAAAACCCGACAATGACATTATTTTAATTTCTCGGCTATTAATGGTTATGTAAAGACTTTGAGAAACTCAAGATCTTCAGTTTTTTAGCAAAAACTTCTACCAGCAACTGAAAGCAGTATGCTGGTTTCTATACTAAATCTACTTTTCTCGTTTTACCAGTCTTTCAGGAAGGCGATCTCGTTCGATTAAATTATGATAAGTTTCTCTTTCAATAATTAAGTTTGCTTCTCCTTCATAAACTACCACTGCTGCTGGTCTGCCAATACGATTGTAGTTAGATGCCATACTATAGTTATACGCTCCTGTATCTAGCACTACCAGAATATCTCCTGACTCAGTTTTAGGTAATTCCGCGCTTTTGATTACGACATCTCCCGATTCACAATGCTTACCTCCTACCGTTACTTTTTCGGCAATAGGACTAGACATACGATTAGCAATTACTGCACGGTAAACCGATTGATAGGTAATAGGACGAGGATTATCGGACATTCCCCCATCTACTGCAATGTATGTATTAAAATCAGGAATTTCTTTACGGCTGCCGACTGTGTATGCCGTTACACAAGCCGAACCAATTAAAGATCTCCCAGGTTCGGCGATCAATCTCGGTAAAGGTAACCCAGAATCGTTACATGCTGTTTCAATAGAAGTGCTAACAGCTTTAACCCATTCCGATATGCTTGGCGGATCGTCAGATTCAACATATTTAATACCTAATCCACCTCCAACATTAAGAGTTGTTACAGGTAAGCCGTAACCTTGTGCTTTTTTCATCCAATCCACCAAAACTGTTCCTAAGTCTTTGTGGGGTTGACGTTCAAAAATTTGTGAACCAATATGAGCGTGTAAACCAATACAGCTCATGCTTTTTTGCTGAGACAGATAGGTGAATACTTCTGGTAACTGATTAGGATCGAACCCAAACTTACTATCTAGATGTCCTGTGCGAATATATTCATGGGTATGACATTCAATTCCAGGTGTCAAGCGAATCATTACAGAAACAGGTTGATCGCTTTTCTCTGTCGCTATTTGTTCCAAAGTTTTCAATTCGAGCCAGTTGTCCACCATGATGGTGCAGCCAACTTCTACGGCAAACTCTAGTTCAGCCGCAGATTTATTATTACCATGAAAATAAATTTTATCTTTGCTAACTCCTGCTTCAAGGGTAGTATGTAGCTCTCCTCCAGATACCACATCAAACCCAATGTCTTCACTGTCAATAATGCGACATACAGCCATACAACTCCAGGCTTTAGAAGCATAGATTACCTGAGATTCTCCGCCATAATAGGTGGCAAAGCTATCGCGATATTGTTGGCAAGAAGTTCTGAGGGTAAATTCATCCAAAACATATAGAGGAGAGCCATACTTTTGAACGAGTTCTTGGAGATCGCAGCCACCAATTTCTAAACTATCTTCTTGGTTAACTTTAGCCGTTAATGGCATCAGCTCTTGATTGGGAGAAGGAGGAATGTTCAGATCTGTAATTTGTGGAACATAGCGGCGTCCAGTATTTGGTAAACTGCGATCGGTCGAAAGCATAATTTATGTCTTTATTTAAGTAACTGAGTTTAAGTTTTGCGATTAGCTATTCTCTAGTCTACAGTTAGCAGATGTCAAAAAACAGGTAAAAGTTAATAGCGTGAGGAGTACTTTAAGATAGCAACTTGCAAATATAAAAGAATAAGAAAATTAAAGATTTATTTTTTTGTGAAGATTTTAGAAATTTGTCCCCTACAGACATCTCAGGTAAAAGAAGTAGTCATCTTGGATAGAATTTGTCTGGGAGGTATGTGGACAGAAGAAGCATATTTGAGAGAAATAGAGAGTCCTAACAGTAGCCTGTTAACTTTGCATTTAGCTAATAATGAATCGGAAAACACCAACAGTACAAAGGTCGGAATAGGCTGTCTGTGGTCAATCTTAGAAGAAGCTCATATCATCTTGCGAGGAATTCAGCCCGATTTTCAAAGACAAGGACTTGGTACGCTAATTTTGCTGACTTTACTAAGAGATGCGATCGCACGCCAATTAGAATGGGCTACCCTAGAAGTAAATGCCAACAACAAAAAAGCGATCAATCTATATAAAAAATTCGGTTTTGAAATAGCAGGAAAAAGAAAGGGATATTATCACTCAACAGGGGATGATGCTCTGGTTTTGTGGCTAAAAAAAATACAGCATCCCTATTTTGAAACAGCTTTAAATCAATGGCAGTATAACTTGAAGATAGATTTAGGCAAAAATAACTATTACTGGTAAAAAGTTATTTTTGTTAATTTGAATACCGTATTTTCCTACCCTATAAGCAGAGTCAGTAAGGTAATAGGCTGTGCTAGAATCACGATATCACGGGCAAGCAGCAGGTGGATGGTATAAGACATGTTTGAACGCTTCACAGAGAAGGCAATAAAAGTAATTATGTTAGCCCAGGAGGAAGCACGCCGCCTGGGTCATAACTTCGTAGGAACTGAACAAATCCTCTTGGGTTTAATCGGAGAGGGTACTGGAGTCGCCGCCAAGGTTCTCAAATCAATGGGAGTAAATCTTAAAGATGCTCGTATTGAAGTTGAGAAAATCATCGGGCGCGGTTCTGGTTTTGTAGCAGTGGAAATTCCCTTTACACCAAGAGCCAAGAGGGTCTTGGAACTATCTTTAGAAGAGGCACGCCAGTTGGGTCACAACTATATTGGCACAGAACACCTACTTTTAGGATTGATTAGAGAAGGAGAAGGCGTTGCTGCTAGAGTCCTGGAGAACCTTGGCGTAGACTTGTCTAAAGTCCGCACTCAAGTGATCAGAATGTTAGGAGAGACTGCTGAAGTTGCCGCTGGTTCTAGCGGTACACAAGGCAGAAATAAAACTCCTACTCTAGATGAATTTGGCTCGAATTTGACTCAAATGGCAGGGGAAGGGAAACTTGACCCTGTAGTTGGCAGACAAAAAGAAATTGAGCGTGTGATTCAAATTCTTGGTCGTCGTACTAAAAACAATCCCGTTCTTATTGGTGAACCAGGAGTTGGTAAAACTGCGATCGCCGAAGGATTGGCTCAACGCATCGCGACTAAAGATATTCCAGACATCCTCGAAGAAAAGCGCGTTGTTACTCTCGATATCGGTTTGCTAGTAGCTGGTACCAAGTATCGCGGAGAATTTGAGGAACGTCTCAAAAAGATTATGGATGAAATTCGTCAGGCTGGAAACGTAATTCTGGTAATTGATGAGGTACATACCCTAATCGGTGCTGGTGCAGCAGAAGGTGCAATTGATGCAGCAAACATTCTCAAGCCAGCTTTAGCTAGGGGAGAACTTCAATGTATTGGTGCAACTACTCTTGATGAATATCGCAAGCATATTGAGCGCGACGCAGCATTAGAACGTCGTTTTCAACCAGTACAGGTAGGAGAACCATCGGTTGATGAAACTATTGAAATTCTCTTTGGTTTGCGCGAGCGTTATGAGCAACACCACAAATTAAAAATATTAGATGAAGCTTTAGAGGCAGCAGCCAAGCTATCGGATCGCTATATCAGCGATCGCTATTTACCAGATAAGGCGATTGACTTGATTGATGAAGCAGGTTCTCGCGTCCGTCTGATTAATTCTCAGCTTCCTCCAGCCGCTAAGGAGTTAGATAAAGAATTAAGAGAAATTCTTAAGCAGAAAGACGATGCGGTTAGGTCACAGGACTTCGACCAAGCAGGAGAACTGCGCGATCGTGAAATGGAAATTAAGGAAGAAATTCGCAATATTGCTTCCACTAAGAAAAATGAAGATGATGGTGGCGAAGATTCTCCCTTTGTAGATGCAGAAGAAATCGCCCACATCGTGGCATCTTGGACTGGAGTACCAGTTAACAAGATTACTGAATCTGAATCTGAAAAGCTAATGCATATGGAGGATACCCTTCATCAGCGCATCATTGGGCAGGAAGATGCGGTTAAAGCGACTTCAAGAGCGATTAGACGTGCTAGGGTCGGTTTAAAAAATCCCAACCGTCCTATTGCTAGCTTTATCTTCTCAGGTCCTACTGGGGTAGGTAAGACTGAGCTGACTAAAGCCTTAGCAACTTACTTCTTTGGTTCAGAAGATGCGATGATTCGCCTAGATATGTCTGAGTATATGGAACGCCATACAGTATCCAAATTAATTGGTTCTCCTCCAGGGTATGTTGGTTATAACGAGGGCGGGCAATTGACAGAAGCTGTTCGTCGCCGTCCCTATACCGTAGTGCTGTTTGATGAAATTGAAAAAGCACACCCCGATATCTTCAATATGCTATTGCAGATTCTTGAAGATGGTCGTCTTACTGATGCCAAAGGCAGAACAGTAGATTTTAAAAATACTCTACTTATTTTGACTTCCAACATTGGTTCCAAAGTAATTGAGAAAGGTGGTGGTGGACTTGGTTTTGAGTTCGCTGACGACCAAGCCGAAGCAAAATACAATCGTATTCGCTCTCTGGTTAATGAAGAGCTAAAAAGCTACTTCCGTCCAGAGTTCCTCAACCGTCTCGATGAAATCATTGTATTCCGTCAACTAAACAAAGACGAAGTAAAAGAAATCAGCGAGATTCTACTCAAAGAAGTATTCCAACGCTTAACCGAGAAGGAAATCACTCTCGAAGTAACCGACAAATTCAAAGAGCGTCTGGTAGATGAAGGGTTCAACCCTGCATACGGTGCAAGACCTTTACGTCGAGCAATTATGCGTCTTTTGGAAGATGTTCTAGCTGAAGAAATATTGTCTGGTCGTTTAGGTGAAGGTGATACAGCTACGGTAGATATTGATGAAGAGAAAAAAGTCAAAATCACACCGCAAAAAGACAAGGTAGAGCTGCTTCCTTCTTCTTAAATTGCTTATCATTCGTAACAAGCAATTTGATTGAATAGCTTGCTAATGACGATTGAGATGAATTAAGTCTCGGTCGTCATTTTTTCTTAGTAGATTCTGGGTTTGGTCGAACTAACGGACTGAGTTTAATATCTTTATCAACCATGTTTACTGATATTTCTTCTGATTCTTGCCAACGCTCTAACTGATTGTTCTGAGCGAGAAAATCTTTTAGCTTTCCTCGGTATAATTTTCTGTATTCATCAAAACTATATCGATCTACCCGAATACCAAAATCTTCATTGTTTTTACCCTGCAAAATCTGAGCAATTTCATTGTTGACTTCAACAGAATAATGGCTGCCATCAAAAGTATTATCAATTTATTGAAGAAGAATAGAGCGGGCAGAAAAATCATACATAGAATCAAAGAATTCTGCTAAATTAAGAAATCCGAGTATGTAACAGTCCATTAATACCCGGCCATAAGTGTCATTAATCATACTCCAGGCAGATCTAGGTGTCACGTAACCAATAATCTTGGCGTTTGGATAAGTATTTTTAAGGTTAGCAAAGGTTTCTACTGCGGAAAGATCGCACTTTTGTGGAGGAGCTGGTTGATAAATTTCTGGGGTGTATACAGGAGGTTCTGCAAAATCTACGGGTTCAAAATTGCGATCGTAATAGTTACCAGGATCTGGACTAATACCTAACAAAGTCATTGCTGAAAATAACAAAACATCAGCAGATAAATATGCTTCGAGAGGAGACTTGGTTGTTAAAGTGGCAAGGTTTAAAGACTCTTGTTTTTTGCGCTCTTTCTCAACAAAATTTAATCAATCAAAGCCAATATACACTAATACAGGAACTACACCTAATTTATTCTTAGATTCGGAATAGTAAAAAATATCAGGAATCTATATTGAATAAAAAATAAAAGGTGG
>CAKZYI010000533.1 GCA_937884735.1 uncultured Pleurocapsa sp. | reverse complement strand
AGCTATTCAATAAGATAATCATTTCTACTTTGATTTATGTGATTGCTTAATTTAGAAGCTATGGCGTACATCATTTTAATTCACACTAGCCATATAAAAGTATATTTTAAAAAATAATTTTGCTATGGGTGTAACCAGGCTTTCTGTCAAATTCTTACCTTGTTTTTGTTACATTTGGACATAATTAAAATTTATTACGAAAAGCACTTTTTTGCACTATAAAATAAATTTCATTCTCAATAAGCAACTTTTTTAATGAAGAGATAGTATTTTAGGAGAACAAAAATATTTTTGGCAATATAGTCCCTAAAGCCACATTGATTATAGCGTAGACCCTACTATTATCGTTGTGAAATTCTCTTGTTTTTTAGAGATTGCGAAATGTAAATTATAGAAATTTTAAATTAAACTAAATAAAATAGATGAGCAAAAATTATATTTAATATGTATGTTTATTATTATCAAGTTAAATACAGCAATCCTATCTGAATTGTGAAAATATTTAGTTTTAAATGTCATTCGTCATAAAGGATACCGCTCCGCATATCATTAGTCTTTTGTTATTAGTTGTTTTTATAAATGATCCCAGACTGCCATACAATAATTTTGAATTAATTAAATTTATTCTTGATCGCCTTTAAACAAAAGAACAAATAGCTATCATCGATCGCCTGATAAGAACCTCTTTCAAAACTAAAATTGTCTAACTCTAAAACTGCATCTCGTTCTGTTTCATCCGCAGTATAGAAATGAATCCCTGTGTCGTTATTAAAGAAGCGATAAACTTTATTGTCAGCATTATTGGGCGTATCGGATGTTGAACCAAATTCCACTGCACCAATATCAACTGTCTCATTAATAAGAAGATTCCTACAAACTAAATTTCAAGATAATACAATATTTACTTTTGAGGCAAAATTACCTTTTAAAGACTTGCCATAATAATGTTTTATTTCAATTTGATAGGATATTAAATACCAAATCGGCTAGAATTAGCTGAATAAGCCTAGTTGACCAGAAAAACAACAATTTTTCCTAGAAAACTAGAGCTTGCGATCGCCTATTCTTACTAGGGCGTGTCATCAATTAAGGGGAAGAATGCTTTTTGCTGAGGAAGCCCGCGTCGCCAAGCATCTTTGATGCTTCCAGAAGCTCTGCTTCTGGGACGAACGGAGTTCGTCGGCGCAAGGGAATGCTTCCATCACGAAAAAGCTCTTTTCTTTTAATTGATGACACGCCTCATATAAGTTTTTTCGATCTTTCTTAGAAACTACCAAAGCAAGATAAAACATGAACTCGCAACTCCCTTTAGGTTCAGTCATTCAAGGTTCTTTAACCAAAGGTTTGGAAGTCAGATTACACCCCGATGTATCGGTAGAAGATATGCGGGTGGGTAAGTTTCTAACAATTCAGGGAAGGCGATCGCGTTTCTTTTGTTTGTTGACTGATGTATCATTAGGCTGTTCGAGCGATCGCATTATTGCTAATCCGCCACCAATTGAAGATACCTTCTTAAGGGATGTCTTGGCGGGAAGCGGTACTTATGGGACAGTAAATCTGTCGCCCATGTTGATGTTTACTCCTACTGCTACTAATAGCGATTTTTCTAGTCTGCCTATCGATACACCAAAGGATACTAGTTTGAGTTCAATGCAGGCAAATACTAGTGCAGATATGGAATTATTGCCCGTTAAAACTATTCCTGCTCACTTCAGCCAAGTTTACGAAGCAACAGAACATGATTTTCGTAGCGTCTTTGGTTGGGAGGACGACCCTTTTCGCCGTAACTTTTCAGTCGGTCAACCATTGGATATGGAAGTCCCCGTCTGTCTCGATTTAGACCGCTTTGTCGAACGCAGCAACGGCATTTTTGGTAAATCTGGGACGGGTAAATCGTTTTTAACCCGCTTGCTTTTATCTGGTATTATCCGCAAGGATGCAGCAGTCAACCTAATGTTTGATATGCACTCTGAGTATGGTTGGGAAGCAATGAAGGAAGGCAAGCAGGTAAGCACCGTTAAGGGTTTGCGTCAGCTTTTCCCTGGCAAAGTAGTTATGTATACCCTCGATCCTGAAGCTACCAAGCGCAGAGGGGTAAGAGATGCTCAAGAACTATATCTCAGCTACGACCAAATTGAACTTGCCGACTTAAAGTTGGTGGCTGCTGAATTAGGTCTTTCTGAAGCGGCAATGGACAATGCCAACATTCTCTACAACGAATACGGTAGAAATTGGATCATGCGTTTAATCAACATGACTAATGAAGATATCAAACTATTTTGCGAACAAAAAGGACATGCGGGTTCTATTTCTTCTCTACAGCGTAAGTTACAGCGTTTTGATACCCTCAAATATATTCGTACCGCCTGTCCTCACAACTATATAGAGCAATTGATTCAAGATCTTGCTGCGGGTAAAAGTGTAATTATTGAATTTGGTTCTCAGTCCAATATGCTTTCTTATATGCTGGCAACCAATATGATTACTCGCCGTATTCATTCTAGCTATGTCAAGCAAGCGGATCATTTCTTACAAACCAAAAATCCTCTGGATAAACCCCGCCAGCTAGTAATTACCATTGAAGAAGCCCATCGTTTCTTAGATTCTAGTATTGTTCATCAAACTATTTTTGGTACTATTGCCCGCGAGATGCGGAAATACTTTGTTAGTCTTTTGGTAGTAGATCAGCGTCCATCGGGCATTGATAACGAAGTCATGTCTCAAATCGGTACTCGCGTTACCTGTCTGCTTAATGATGAAAAAGATATCGATGCCATCTTTACAGGGGTATCTGGAGGAGCTAATCTAAAATCCGTATTGGCTAAGTTAGACTCTAAACAACAGGCACTACTCCTAGGTCATGCTGTACCAATGCCCGTAGTAGTCCGTACTCGCGCTTATGACGCGCAATTCTATCGTGAGATTGGCTGTACTGATTGGGAAGAAATGCCCAGTGAAGAAGTATACGCAGCGGCGGAAATTGCTAAAGCTGATTTAGGATTTTAAAAATTTCTTGTTCTCAAATAATGCGATCGCTTTTCTCTTCCTTTACTTTGTTTGGTTTATCGTAGCAGTACAACATACTATCAAAACCAGTATCGAAAGTATTAGCAATAGCAATATGTTTGAATTATTAGGAATAATTGATGGAGCAAGAATTTACGATCCCATTTGCAACACAGCAGAGATGGCATTAGTGGCAAAAGCCGACAATTCACAACAAGGTAATTCCAATAAGGCATCTTTGATAGCTGCTGAAATTCCTGAATTTACCGAAGCAAAGATAACAGCAGATAACGAAAATTTTAATTACTCTGGTCGAATTAACTGGGAAAAGTCTCAAGCACCAGCCTTTGCCTATCCAGGTACAGCCGTAAAATTCAAATTTACAGGTACTAGTTTAAAAGTCGAGCTATCGGAAGACGGTTGGGGTGGCGAAAATTATATTGATGTTTACCTAAATGATAATTCCCAACCCATAACAATTCAGTTACAACGAAATTCAGGCAACCCCGTTATCTACGATATAGCTTCTGGATTAGAAAATAAGGTTCATAGTGCAGTTATAGTTAAGCGCACTGACTACGTAACAGGAGAATTTGAGTTCAACAGTATTATTATAGACGGTGAATTATTGCCTGCAAATCCAGATTCAACCAGAAAAATAGAAGTTTACGGCGACTCAATTTCTGCTGGTGCTTTAGTAGAACATGATGAAACAGGCGTTCAAGATCCTGAAGGGAATAACTACAATCTTTATAATGCCTACCATAGTTATGCTTCTATTCTTGCCAGAAATTATGATGCAGAACTTTCTCTAATAGCTCAGTCAGGAGCATCTTTAATTGACGACTCTGGCTATTGGCACCAAGGTACGGGTATGGAAGCTTTTTACAACAGGTTAGCCCCTTTAGATGATGCTGCAATTTGGGATTTTACTAACTACAGTCCAGATTTAATCATAATTGCTTTGGGTCAAAATGATTCTTCAACAATTAAAATAGGCGAAGATATGACCGCAGAAGCTTGGAAAGATCGTTACAAACAGTTTGTGGCTAATTTGCGATCGCAACATCCCCATGCTTACTTTATCGGCATGTTTCCTAGTATGTATCATGACCAAAAATGGGACACATATTTAACAGAAGCGATCGCCGAATATCGTCAAGAATATAACGACAATCGAGTTTTCTCTTTAATTCAAGAGCAAGTTACCCATGGTCACCCCCGTATCAGCGAGCAGCAAAAAATGGCAGATACCCTAAAAGAATTTATTGATAATACCTTGATTAAAAACGGTTTTAGTTGGGATGTCTCTAAATGAACTACCACTACTTACTTTGTTGAAGTAGTGTTTTCCAAAACCCTCCTTCAATTTTTCAGTTCCAGGTTTTATCATGCTATATCTTTAATTCTTGTATGATGCTTTAGATCGAACCGAGTTCGCAAAGCATTTAGACTTATTCCGAACTCATGTTAATTAGGCGATCGCAACATTGCCAATTTATCCGAAACATACTTATACAAAGGCTGATTGCCTTGCTGTTTAAATAATTTTGCAGCTTGCTCTAAATTATCGATCGCTAAATCTTTTTTATTCAAAGTCTGATACACTAAACCCAAATTACCATAGGCTTCTGCATAATCATTATTTAAGGCGATCGCTTTTTGGTGATCGGCAATAGCTTCTTGATATTTGGCAATTTTATTATAGGTAATGGCTCGATTATAATAAGCTTCCGCATAATTAGGATTGAGCTTTACTGCTTGGGAAAAATCGGCGATCGCTTTTTGATATTGCTCGTCAGAGAGATAAGTCGTACCTCTGTTGTAATAGGTGGGTGCGTGGCGAGAATTATATTTAATCACTTGACCGTAATCAGCGATTGCCCGATCGTAAACCTTGGTTTTGTGATAAACGTTGGCGCGATTGTAATAAGCTTCTAAATCTTGGGGATTCAGCTCAATGGCGCGATCGTAATCTGTTACGGCCTGGGCATACTGTTTGACTCGATTGTAGGTATTAGCTCGATTGTAGTAAGCTTCACCATCTAGAGGATCGAGACGAATGACTTGAGTATAGTCAGATATTGCCTGTAAGTATTGTTTTAATTTATTGTGGGCAATTCCCCGATTATAGTAAGCCTCCAAATAATCAGGGTTGATTCTAATCGCCAAACTATAGTCATCAATCGCCTGTTGATATTGCTCTAGTTCATTGTAAATAATGCCTCGATTGTAATAAGCCTTGGCATAATTGGGACAAAGAGCGATCGCTGAAGTATAGTCTTGAATAGCTTTTTGGTTGTTATCTAATTTGCCATAACCATAGGCACGAAACATATAAGCTAAGGTAGCATTACTATCCCTCTGCAAAATGGCAGTCAAATCTTCAATACCCGCCCTATAATCTTCTTGACTATAGTAAAGTTCACTTCTACGATAATAAGCCTCAACATCATCAGAATTTAGCTCAATCATCTGATTTAATTCTGCAAGTATATTCTGATAGTTTGGCGATGCTGACTTTTTATCCATCAATTTTGTTTGAGTATCGATCAATTATCTATTGTATAGACTAGACATGCTGAGTAGACAATAAACCAGTTTTATTAACACCATACAAATTCTGAATTTTGGCGGCAATTTGTTGAGCCAGATCTTTTTTACCCTGCTTCTTAAATAAATCAGCAGCCAAAGATAAATCCCTAAGAGATTTTTGCCTTTCCTGCAAAATATGATATGTCAAACCTCTATTATAGTAAGCATCGCTATAGTTGGGGTCGTAAAAAATTGCTTCTGTATAATCAGCGATCGCTTTTTTGTATTCCCTCAAGTTCTTCCGAGCATTACCTCGATTATTGTAAATCAATGCAGACTTGGGAATTATAGTCGCTGCTCTGTTGTAGTTATCAATTGCTTCTCGATATTGACCCAAGCAGCTATAGGTTACTCCTCGATTATAGAAAGCATTACCATGGTTGGGATTTAAAACTATACACTGATTGTATTCAATAATTGCCTGTTGATATTCTTGCAAGAAATTATAGGCATTACCTCGATGATAAAAAGCTTCGTAGTCATTACAGTCTAGTTCAATTACTTTAGAATAATTGGCAATGGCATTCTCAAACTCGTGTAACTTGCCGT
>CAKZYI010000532.1 GCA_937884735.1 uncultured Pleurocapsa sp. | reverse complement strand
ATTGCTGCTCCCTGTAATATTTCTTGGGCATTTGCTCCTTTTTTAATTGTTTCTTTGCGAGTAACCACTTTGGAGAAGGCACTAATTGGTTGAGCTGTACCGTCAGGAAATATTAGTTCCTGCGCCATAAAAAAAGAACCAGATTCATCTTGATTAGGTTTTATTTCGCCAACTATTTCGCTGCCATAGGGAATTAAGATATTACGGCGATTATCTTTTACATTTGCTGCTACATAAAGAGTTATGGGGATAGTTTCATCTGGAGTGACTAAAATTTTGTCTTCGTCATACTCTACAGGAATAACAAATCCTCTGGGAACTGTGTTGGGGGCAATTTCGATGGTGCGACTCGGCTGCCTGGGGTTACGATAGATTCTTTCGCTACTGGGTTGGTTGGGAAAAAGCTGCGCCCGAACAGGGGTTATATTGGCGACATTCGCGATCGCTGCTATGGTAGCAGTCAAAGTTATGGAAATAGAGGTGGTTACTTTTGAGTATTTTGCGTTAAACATAACTAGGCAAAAATTATTCTCATACAGATATTTTTAGATATGACCCATTGACGCAAAGTTTTTAACCATAGTTCCAGAGCAAAACCCTTTCATAGGTTTTCCCATCCTGTTATTTTTCGGTAAGATAGAGCGAAATTACCCATGCTAGAATCCCGCGTGCTCGACCGAATACTTCAACAAAAACTGTCAAAATACAAGGCAAAAGCTTTGTTGGTTAAAAACAAAAAGTTAATTTTAATTCTTTTCTTAAGCGGTTTGGGATGGTTGATTTGGCACAATAATCGATTGCATTCTCAGTCTCAAAAACAATCGATACAACCTCTAACCGCATCGGCTTTAGTAAAGCTGCGAGCTATTTCTCCCAATGCCAGACTGTCTCAATTAACATCGATCGCCCAAACGAATCAAAAAAAAGAGCGAGAAGAAATTGGCAAAGATCGCCACCGCGCTCGTTATTTATTAGGTTCAGATTTAGTTCAACAGCAAAAAGGTAGGTTAGCTTTGACTTACCTCCAAGGATTAGGAAAAGACTACCCTTTATTACGTCCTCAAATTTTGTTGCAAATTGCTCAAGCTTATCAGCAAGACAAGCAAGAAAAAATCGCTCAAAGAACTCTTAAATATTTAATCAAAACCTATCCCACTTCTCCTGTCACAGCTAACGCCCTTTCACTGCTGGACGAGAATAAGCCTCAAAACGAAGCTCGGATAATCCAAGAATTTCCTTACCATCCCATTGCCCATAAAATTGCTCGTGAACGTTTAAGCAAAAATCCTCGGCAATTTGAACTATTGCTTATGCTGGCAAAATACAGTCGAGACTCAGATATCAATCCTATTCGAGATCGACTGGTATTAAAATATCCTGAAAAACTCGCCTCTGAAGATTGGGAAGCGATCGCCGATGGCTATTGGCGGGAAGAAGAACATCGTAAAGCGGCTGATGCTTATATTTATGCCTCTTCTACTCCCCGTAACCTATATCGCGCTGCAAGGGGATTTCATCGCAATGGCAATTTAAATACAGCCAAACGAGCTTATCAAAGACTATTGAACGAATATCATGACGCGAGGGAAGCAGGACAAGCACTAGTCTATTTAGCCAGTATTTCTAGTGGTGACGAGGCGGTGGTGTACTTAGAAAAGGCGATCGCTAAGTTTCCCGATAACGCCCCTGAAGCTTATCGTTCTAAAGCGATCGTTCACGAACGTTTTGATAAAAATCTTGCCGCAGATCGATCTCGCCAAAACCTATTAAACAAATATGGTGATTCTGGTGCG
>CAKZYI010000531.1 GCA_937884735.1 uncultured Pleurocapsa sp. | reverse complement strand
CTAATTGATCACATGCCCTAATTATCCAAGCGACATTAAGTTTTCTATAGTTTAATCAAAGTTCAACATATTTAGATTTTTGTATTTCTTGATACCTTTAATCTAATAACAATACTCTCAAAGTTGTTCGAGAAATGCGTATATGGGAAACATACAGGCAGCTACTACACCAACTACCGATACAATTTTCAGTTGGCAATCGACACATCGGCATATTGAATGTCAATGCCGTTTGAGAATTTATTACTTAGCATCTGATCGATACTTGGTCATTATTTCGGCTTTAGATGATTATCCTAGTGCAAATGATGAGCGATCGCTACAGCAGCTAATCTATCAAATTTCTTATTGCTACGATCTTTCTTTGCAGAAAACTATGTGGATCGAACATTATTCTCCGTCCAATCAAGAAGATACTGATTTTTACTATCATTTGTTAACAGCTTGGCATCAAGTGTCTTGGTATTCAATTGGGCAGCAGCAGCTTATAACTATTCTCGACCAAAACATTTAGTCAACACTAATAAATTAAACTTGAATAAAGCAAAGCTAAAATTACGATTCTTGTTTAAATCTGCTGGGATGACTTTAATGGGGTTAGGATCGTTATTGACGTTTATCCAAACTTTTAGTTATGGCATCTAACAACATTCCTCTCGAACATCAAAATGTTCCTGTTGTTCATCAAGGATTACATAGCTTTTTATATAGTTCGGATGACGAACATGACGTTGATACTTCTTCTGTGGCAATTGATTCTGATGGAACAAGTATCATCAAAATATCCGAGTGGGAACAACAAGTTTCTAATACTAAAGTTGCAGGAGTTTATGCTGCTATAGACTGCGATCGCATTTATCAGTATATTGGCTATTCTAGGGATGTTTTGCGATCGCTTAAAGGACATGTTGAGCAAAAAGGCGCAGATGTTTGCACCTATGTTCGAGTTAAAACCTTTAAGTTTCCCAAGCGTCAGAAAATGGAAGCACTTAAAAATGAATGGATAGATTCATTAAACTATACTCCTTTAGGTAATTTAAAGGGAGGTAGCACCTGGGCTAGTACTATTGGCGAAACAGCAAAAGCCAGTATGACGGAAGCGGAGAAAAATGCTTATGAAGAGAAAAAACTTAAGCTGCGTAAAGCAATGGCAGATCCAAGTTTGGTTGATGAATTAACTGCAACTAAAGCTCAAAGTGAAGACGAAGTACAGCGTCGTCAAAAACTAGAAGCCGCAGTCAAAAATGATGACTGGAGTTCGGTAATAGAATCTCAAAATAAATAATCACTAACCAATAACCGCTGGCACTTAGCTACTAACTAAACATCTTTTTGCTAAGATGTAGTCTTGTGGTTATCACTGCATCTGTCAATCTTCAATTAAATGGTATCGCTTTTAATGCAAAGAAAAAGTTCTTTCGACTCCACCCACATTATGTATCGTTCAGAAGAGCTAGTGTCAGCTGCTTCTAATCGCTATCGCATTACTGTTCAAGTAGCCAATCGTGCCAAACGCCGTCGTTATGAAGAACTAGAAAGCATTGATGATCCTACTATGAAGCCTGTAATTAGAGCAATTATTGAAATGTCAGATGAATTAACTCAGCCAGAAATCATCGGCGACTAAAATCGCCAAACAAACAAAGGAATTTGGAACGTTTTATTAAAAGTGGGGATGGGTGGCGTATTGGTTGGCATCCCCACGGCGCAAAATACCAGGGTTTAATAGGTACAGAAGATTGGGCAATCGAGCTTACTAAAGCTGAGTTGAATGATTTCTATCGTCTGCTGCATCAGCTTGTAGAGACGATGAGTCAGATGTCAACAGAATTGATGGACGAAGAAAAGATTAGTTGCGAAGCGGAAACAGATCTTTTGTGGATAGAAGTTGAGGGATATTTTCATAGTTATTCTCTCCGTTTGATTTTAAATTGCGATCGCCGTTGTGAATTAAGCTGGAAAGAAGGGGTTGCGCCGCAAATAATTCAAGGATTTGATGCTATTGGCTTTGGTTGAAACAAGATTTTTCATCGTTTTTTTCGCCCAATTTGAGCCAAGTATATCTATGGTATTATGCTTGTTAATAATAAAATATCGATAAATATGAGTACCTAATGTCGTCAATTGTTAATCAAACAATCCCAGAATCCACTGATCCTTTGCCTAACGGCGGTTTTGATATTAAAGGTTTTGAAAACCAAGAAAATGTTCTTGAAGGTAGTGACAATTCCGACGTTATTACTGGTGGTAATCTTGACGATGTTTTAGGGGGTATTGGTGGCAACGACACTGTTAGTGGAGGTGCTGGCAATGATGAAATTTTTGGTGGAGATGGTAACGATCTAGTATCGGGGAATCAAGGCGACGATCGAATTGATGGTGGTAGAGGAGAGAATACGCTCCTCGGCGGTAATGGTGACGATACTTTAATTGTTAGTACCAATGACAATGTTTTTCGCCAAAGCAGTACTTTAACAGGTGGTGCAGGGGAAGATACTTTCCAGATTAACTTTAATCAAGACAATTTAGAGGATACAGAAAATCAAGAAACAATTGCTGTTAATCAGATAACTGACTTTACCTCTGGAGAAGATAAAATTGTAATCCGCGGGTTACAGTCAGACAAAGCTCCAATATATAATAACGATACTGGAATATTATCTATAGAAGATATTGATATAGCTCAACTTTCTGCTGGACTTAATATTAGAGCAGAAGATATTGAAGTGGCAGGGAATAATAGTAGTGCTAGCCGCGGAGAAGCTATAGTTTATCGCTTTTTTGATTCATCTGTGGGAGTACATTTCTACACTGCCGACGAAGTAGAAAAAAATAATACACAAACTAATCTTCCTAACTATGAGTTTGAAGGAGAATCTTATCGCACAGTAGATTCGACAACAGGAGCGCAAGAAGTTTATCGCTTTTTCAATCCTACAACGGGAGTTCATCTATATACTACCGATGAAGTAGAAAGAGATTCTATTATTGAAACCTTGCCCAATTTTCAATTTGAAGGAGTCAAATTTTATGCCTATGAAACACAAGTAGCAGGCTCTATTCCTGTGTATCGTTTTTATGAGCCTACTTTGGGCGTTCATTTCTATACACCCAATGAAGGCGAAAAAAATGCCGTACAAGCCAGTCTTGATAACTACAATTTTGAAGGAATTGCTTATTACGCACTTCCCGTAGACGATACTGTTTTGTAGCAAAAGTTTGTAGTCAAAGTTTGAACCTGGAAGCCGAAAGCTCTAAGCTATTAATATTGGCTACTTATACTGTTAAATTTAAATACATTCAACATGATTAACGGCTCAGAATTGGGCAAGCTATATCTTGTAGGTACTCCTATTGGCAACTTAGAGGATATAACTTTACGAGCTATTCGTATTCTAACTGAAGTTGACGTAATTGCTGCGGAGGATACTCGCCGTACAGGTAAATTATTGCAGCATCTTCAAATTAGTACTCCTCAAATTAGCTATCACGAACATAGCCCCCTTTCTCGTGTTGAAGAGTTGATGAGCCGACTACAGCAAGGAGATAATATTGCTCTGGTAACAGATGCAGGAATGCCGAGCATATCCGATCCTGGGGTAAAATTAGTCCAGAGTGCGAGCGCTTTATCAATTGACGTTATTCCTATCCCTGGAGGTACAGCAGCAATAAGTGCTTTGGCTGCATCAGGCTTGTCGACAGATAAGTTTGTTTTTGAAGGCTTTTTACCACCAAAAGAAAAAGAGCGTCAGGCGCGACTGGAATTGTTGCGTAGTGAAACTCGTACCGTGGTTTTGTATGAAGCACCCCATCGCATAGTTAAAACTCTAACCGATTTGGCAACAGTTGCAGGAGAAGGGCGAGAGATAGTCTTGGGGCGAGAATTGACCAAAATACACGAGGAATTTTGGCGCGGAAGTATTCAAGATGCGATCGCTTTGTATACTAATAAACGTCAGCCAAAAGGAGAATATACTCTAGTACTTAAGGGTGCAGAAGAAACTAATTTGATTATGTCAGAAGACGAGCTTAAAGTAGAATTAAAACAGTTGCTTGATAATGGTATGACGCGATCGCAAGCTAGTCGTCAGTTAGCCAAATCTACTAATTTATCGCGACGAGAAATTTACCAATTAGATTTATAAAATAGCTACAGGCTATAGGCTGGATAGAATAAAGTTGTGATAAATGTTGAATGCTACTGGTTACGCAATGTTCATATTCCTAGTTGTCTGATTGACTTGGATAACACGCTAGAAACAAGGGAAGGATTGTGTTTAGACGATCTAAAAATAAATCAAGGCAAAATAGAACAGGTTGTAGGAGCCAATTAATTAGAAATAGACAAAAATACGTCTAGTTTTGATGTAGAGAAAAAGATTGTTTTACCCTGTTTTATTGATGTCCATACTCACTTAGACAAAGGGCATATTTGGGAAAGATCTCCCAATATTGATGGTACTTTTGATATGGCGTTAAGTAAAGCGATCGCTGATGGAGAGCAGTATTGGCAATCAAAAGATGTTCATCGTCGGATGGAATTTGGCTTAAAATGTAGCTATGCCCATGGTACACAAGCGATTCGCACCCACATCGACTCTTATGGCGAGCAAGCTGATCTAAGTTTAGATGTTTTCAAGAGTTTACAATCAGCTTGGCAAGATAAGATTAATTTGCAAGCAGTTAGTTTAGTTAGTTTAGATTACTATCAAACTCCTTCAGGAATAGAATTGGCCAATAAGATTGCTAGCATTGGTGGAGTATTGGGAGGAGTCGGTTGGCAGAATCCAGATTTAGATACTCAATTAGATACTATTTTTAGATTAGCCCAAGAAAGAGAGCTAGATTTGGACTTTCACGCGGATGAAAACGGCGATCCTAATTCTATATGTTTGCAAAAAATTGCTCAAGCTGCCATACGTCACAACTTTTCCAATAAAATAACTTGCGGACACTGCTGTAGTCTAGCAGTACAATCTACCGAAGTAGTTCAAAAAACCATTGAATTGGTTAAACAAACAAACATTGCCATTGTCAGCTTACCTATGTGCAATCTGTACTTACAAGATCGTCAGGTAGCCACAACACCCCATTGGCGAGGCGTTACCAGAGTCAAAGAATTGCACCAGCATAATATTCCCGTAGCCTTTGCCAGCGATAACTGTCGCGATCCCTTTTTTGGCTTTGGCGATCACGATATGCTAGAGGTACTCGAACAGTCAGTTAGAATTGCACACCTGGATACACCTTACGCCAACTGGATCGAAAGCGTCACTACAGCTCCTGCTAATATTATGGGATTAAACAATGTCGGTAAAATAATCCCAGGTAATAAAGCCGATCTAATTATTTTTACTGGACGTTACTTTAGCGAATTGCTATCGCGATCGCAACACGATAGAGTTATTATTCGTAATGGCAAGCAAATCAATGCTCAACTACCCGACTATAGAGAGCTTGATGATTTGGTAATCGATCGCTTTTTGTTTGAGTAGTTTTTATAGATAGAGATGCAGAATTTAAATATTTTGTATTCAATTAATAAACAATTAATCATATTCGATACAGATATCCGAATAAAAATACACTTTAGCACACCTAAATCATTTTGGAGTATAGGTAAAAACTAACGACTAATAACTAATGACTAAT
>CAKZYI010000530.1 GCA_937884735.1 uncultured Pleurocapsa sp. | reverse complement strand
GCCACAGGTCGTCATTATATAAGCAACTACCGATCAGCAACGGGTACTCACAACAATTTATTCTCGCTGTCAAAGATTTGAATAACGACGTATTCCGCTGCCAGAAATGGTTAGTCACCTAAAGTATATTGCGGGTGAGGAAAAAATTGCGATCGCAGATGATGCTCTGACCCTAATCGCACAAATTGCTAACGGTGGTTTAAGAGATGGTTCGAGCCTTTTGGATCAGTTGAGTTTGTTACCCGATACTATTTCTGTCGAGAAGGTTTGGGATTTGGTGGGTGCTGTACCCGAACAAGATTTATTAAAGCTGCTTCATGTTATTAACAATAATAATTCTTTGGGTGTTTTAGAGCAGTGTCGTAGTCTTTTAGACCGAGGTAGAGAGCCAATAGTTGTCTTGCAAAATTTAGCTAGTTTTTATCTCAACTTGCTGATCGCCAAAACTGCACCCCAACGTCCTGATATGGTGGCGGTTACGGAAACTTGTTGGCAGCAACTATGTCAGGAGGCGACAAGCTGGGATATGGGTTTGATTTTACGCGGTCAACAACATCTTAAAGAAGCCGAAACTCAATTAAAAAGAACGACCCAGCCTCGTCTGTGGTTAGAGGTAACTTTACTTGGTTTATTGCCCCAGGCACACGAAACTATCGTTACGAGTCAGCCGACTAAAGTAGTTAGTGTGCCTCTTCAAGATAATGTTTCAATTACTCAAGAAAAACCGCCTCAAAATACTCAAAATAAAATTACCCAGCAAGAAAGCGAAACTAGAGAACAGAAGGTTGTAAAAATTCAACCTCCAGAGGAATTAAAAGAAGAAGTTTCTCAAGCTGCCCCTGTCAAAGAAACGCCTGTTGCGCCATCGCCAGAACCTATCCACGAGCCTGCAATTGAATAACAAGTAAACAATAATAATGTCGATGTGGAAGAAATTTGGGGCAAAGTTCTTAGCTGTCTCCAACCTCCTACAACTCAGGCTTTGCTAAAGCAACAGTGTCATTTAATTAGTTTTGATGGTTCGAGTGCCATAGTCGGAATCAGCTCGGCAACATTACAAAAACTCAATCAAGGTAAAGTCCCTAATATAGAAAAGGCTTTTGCTCAAGTAGTGCAGCACAAAGTTAAGGTGCAGCTAGAAGTTGCCAGTCGCCAAAACAATCCCGCAAAAAAAAACTCCACAATAAAAAATAACCCAATCGAGTCTGCGCCACAAAAGCCAAATTCAACTGAAAATACTTATGACACTGCCTCAATTAAAGCCAAAACTTTCACCGAAACAAAAGAATTTAACTCCCCTGTAGAAAAACAAGTAGCTACACCAAAACCGACTAGCTTCAATTCCTCTATGGCTACTCCAGCACCACCTGCTCCCGTACAGCCTGTTCGAGAAATTTCTGCTGCACCACAACCCACTAATCCTGCTATTCCCATAGAAACCAATGCTTCTAGTCCATCTCAACCATCGATGGAGCAGAGTTTAGATGCAGATTATGAAGATACTAACTTGCAAAAAGCGATCGCTAGTTTGACTCAGAGTTTTGAAGGGGAATTGGTTCAAATGGACAGCGATAGGGATTTGACCCCAGATACTTCAGAAATAGACGAAACAGAAGAATTGCTGACCATCAAAGAGCAAAGTAGACCAAGACTAGAAGATTATGATGATGATTGGTAAATTAAATTTCCCTAGTAATTGAGCATGTGAAACAATTGAACAGTAAAACTAGTTGATAGAAAAATCATCATAGTAAATAGTTTATGCGCTCTTATTCTCTAACCGCACCAGCGAAAATTAATCTTTATTTAGAAATAATTGGCGATCGCCCTGACGGATTTCACGAGTTAGTAATGGTTCTTCAGAGTGTGGAACTAGCTGATATAGTTGATATTCAGTCTAGCGATACTCAAGAAATTTATATTCACTGCGACCATCCTGAAGTGCCAGTCAACGAAACTAATTTAGCTTATCGCGCTGCTGCGTTGATGTGTCAAACCTTCCCAGAAATGCACGCCAATTATGGTGGGGTCGTAATTAAAATTCACAAGAATATTCCTGTTGCTGCGGGTTTAGCGGGAGGTTCGGGAAATGCTGCTGCGGTATTAGTAGGAATGAATTTGATTTGGAAGCTAGGATTAACTCAGCCTGACTTACAAGATTTGGCAGCAAAATTGGGGTCAGATATTCCCTTTTGTATTTCTGGCGGCACAGCGATCGCCACAGGAAGAGGAGAAAAATTAGCTACTCTCGCTAATTTAGACGATATTTGGGTTGTTTTGGCTAAGTATGACAATATTAGCGTTTCTACCCCTTGGGCATACAAAACCTATCGACAGCAATATAGTGAATCTTATATTTGCGATCCAGAAGGAGTTAAGTCTCGCACCAGTGAGGTACATTCTAGTCCTCTTTTAAAAGCGATCGCCGATGAAGATAGCGCGGAAATTGGTAAGCTAATTTATAACGACTTAGAAAAAGTAGTTTTACCCGAATATCCTCAAGTAGCAGAACTAAAGTCGGCATTTGCGGCTCAAGATACACTGGGTACAATGATGTCTGGATCTGGTCCTACAGTGTTTGCTTTGTGCGAATCGAAGGATAAAGCGATCGCGCTTCAACAGCAGATAAGACAGCAAATTACCGATCCTCACCTCAACTTCTGGATAACAAAATTAAGCAGTGGTGGAATTCAAATAAAATCTTCTACCTAAACTCCCTACTTGCTACTTAAAAATAATGACAGACTCATTAAAAAAAATGCTCCAGGCGATCGCTAATGGCGATATTAGCCCAGAAACAGCTTTAGATAAGCTAAAAGACTTACCGTTTGAAACCCTAGACGAATTTGCCAAAATAGACCGTCATCGCCAATTGAGAACGGGTTTTCCTGAAGTTATATGGGGCGAAGATAAAACCCCAGAACAAATCATCAAGATTATCAATCTGATGAGACAGAACAACTCAGTAGTGATGGCTACCCGTGTTACACCCCAGAAATATCAACAAATAAAAGAAGCTATTCCCGATCTAATTTATTATTCTACTGCTCGTATTTGCGCCTTATCTAAGCCTGAAACGCCGAGCCAAATAGGTACAATTTCAATTTTAACGGCTGGTACTGCTGATATTCCCGCTGCGGAAGAGGCAGCAGTTACAGGAGAACTTTGTGGTTTTGGTGTTATTCGTCTTTGGGATGTGGGAGTTGCAGGAATCCACCGCTTGTTGAGCAATCGTCAGGTTATTTACGATGCTGATGTTTTGATTGTAGTTGCAGGAATGGAAGGTGCTTTACCTAGTGTGGTTGCAGGAATGGCAGACTGTCCTGTAATTGCCGTACCAACTAGCGTAGGATATGGCGCAAGCTTTCAAGGTGTCGCTGCACTGTTAACAATGCTAAATTCTTGTGCTGCTGGCATTGGTGTAGTTAACATTGATAATGGTTTTGGCGCAGCTATTCTTGCAGGACAAATACTGCGGACTGCTAAAAAGATTTCGAGTTGAGATAATAATTGAATTTCGGCATCGATCGGTTATTGGTCATTGGTTATTGGTCATTAGTTACGCCTAGTAGTCCTCATCCTTTATTTTTTGTAAGAGCTACCAAGGTAATTTGCTTCCATCCCACGAAAAGAATTCCCCGCTATCTTTTTGTTCTAGACTTGAAATTACTTTAGATAACAAATCTACGGTATGTTCTACAGGGAATAATTTACCAGGAGGTACGTTTTTCTGGAATGGTCGAGAAAGTTTGGTATCGGTCGTACCTGGATGAAGGGCAACTACAATAGTTTTGGGACATCTACGACTATATTCGATCGCTGTCGTTTTCAAAAACATGTTTAGTGCCGATTTGGAAGCGCGATAGCCATACCAACCCCCTAAGCGATTGTCGCCAATACTGCCTACTTTTGCAGAAATACTAGCAAAAATGCTACGCTGGCTTTTTTTGAATAAAGGCATCAAGTGTTTGGCTAGCAAAACTGCGCCAATACTGTTTACTTGAAATGAATAAATTAAGTTTTGGGCATTGATTTGTCTGAGGCTTTTTTCTGGTGTTAAATCCCCTTCGTGCAGTACCCCGACGCAATAGATTGCCAGATGCAATTCTTTAACTGATTTCTGGATTTCCGCAATCCCTATGGCGATTTGAGATTCTTGGGTAATATCAACCTGTATGCATTTTAGGCGATCGCCATACTGTTGTTGTAAAGCAAATAATTCGCCGCTTGTTTCCTTATTGCGGTAGGTTGCAAAAATTGTGCCGATATTTTTCTGCTGTAGTAGGGCTTTAACAAATCCTAAGCCTATTCCTTGAGTTGCTCCTATGATTAAGGCATTGATGCGATCGATTTCTGTTAGCACTGATATTAATTAACTTTTGAATAACTCATAACCCATAGGTCAATATAGCAATCATCAGCAAAACAAAACAAAAAAAGCACCTAGTTTATTGCTAGGTGCGATTATCGCGATCAATCAAATTAATGGCAAATTAATGGTTACTTCCAGCGATAGCCCACTGCCAAACTAGGTAATGGATAGTAAAGACTACTAGTAAAAGCGAAGACTGGAAAGAAGTTGATTGATGCACCTACATACCAACCTTCATCCCATTGATATTCTGCAAATCCGCCAACAATAGGAAACACGAGTAGGACAGTACCAACTTGCCAACCAAAATTGAAACTATTAGGACCTTTGGGATTGATGAACTTTTTGTAGCCAACTCCCAAACCTAAATTGAAGCCCAAAATACTGCTTATTACGCCATTACGATCCTTGACCCAGCCAAAGTTCATAATGTCAAAACCAGCACTATACTTGTATTTAGAAGAGCTAGTTCTCGTTCTTCTTTGAGCGAGTGCGTCAACATCTTCAAGAGCGACTACATCTCGATCGCCAAGGTTGATGTTAGAAAAGTCTAAAGTATTTTTAACAGCTAAAGTGTTTAATTCTCCTTCTACCTGATGAGGAACACTCGAATATAAGTTTGAATAATCTTCGACTAATAGGTTGTTAGTTGGTACAGATTGAGTTTCTGTGGATGTGCCAAAAGCATCTTGTGCCATTACTGGCGCAGTCATAGTAGATACTAAGCCAAGAGACACTATGCCAGCATTTAGCTGTTTGAACATAAACTTAAGCCAGGTTATTGTTGTAATTTTCCGTATCAGTATACCTTTACTTTTTGTTTTTTGCTCAAGTTTCATTTACGTAAATTTACATATTTTAAAAAAGCTGTTGAATATATTTAAGACTAAGTTAGATCGCCTTCTTTCTGTGATATGGCCTTTAAATTATGCACAATGAAAATAAGCAAACATAATTTTGACTCCAATTTTTGCTGCTATTTTCTGTGATTAAATAGCCAATTGTTTTTGTAGTGTTTTACTTAAATTTTCAATAAATTAACGCTAATCGTACACATTTTAGACAGCAGCTTGTAGTTTTCTGTGTATATTTAAGCAAATATTTATTTTGTGGATTGACCACGCATTCAACTAGACTTACTCAATTGATAAAATGCTTGTTGCAGACTAAATCTTAAGATAAATACAGTAAGATATACAACTCTAATAATTAATTTTTGTAAAATACCCTAATAAAAGCTAGAATCCTTAAGTTTGCGACCTTAGACTAAATATTAATGCAA
>CAKZYI010000529.1 GCA_937884735.1 uncultured Pleurocapsa sp. | reverse complement strand
AAGTTAGCGGCAATCAAAGACATGACCACAACTACTAATACTGCTATAAAAGTATGGCGATCGCGATTAGTAGCAGTTAAATAAACTAATAGTAATATTTGAAAAATAACATATGCACCAAAAAATCCTCCCATGCGGTTTCGATCGATATCGGCACTGTACAAGTCATGATTCCAATATGCAGAATTAACATCAAGTATAGAATAAAGCCATCTCTGAGCTTTGGGTGCATCAGCCAAATAACCAGGAGATTCACTATACATTGGTAAAGCATGGTTAAGAACTTTTCCTGCGATTTCAATTCTCACAGGATAAAAAGGATTACCATGAATAACAATATTTTTGATTGGTGTGGCGAAAATTAATAATGAAGCTAACAAACTAATAGGTACGACTTTTAATAGCCAAGAAGAAATAGTATTTTTGTCTATCTGCCAACGCAACCAAAAGATTCGCAAGACAATAAAACCTAATACAACAAAGACTAAAGGTTCTAATTGAGGCTTAGTATTAGATGAGCCAAAGCTTGCCCAAAATATTACAAATAGCTCCCTAGAAGTTGGTAAATTTTGCTGTTAGAATAAAACATAAGCCATCATAATTGACATGGCTAGAAAGATATTTGCCAACAAGTCTACATAACAATTAACGGCATGAGCCTGAATTAAAGGAACTCCCAAAAGAGCGATCGCCGTAAGATAATAAGGTACTTTAAAATAAGTCTTGAGAAAATAGCCATACAAAATCAGACTACCAAAACCAACTAGATTGGCACTCTGAACTCTTTGAGTAATGAGCCACAAAAACCCTTGAAAAAATTGTCCAAGGAGGGGAAAACCACGAAATCTTTCCTCCATGTGGATAAACTGTTCTCCTGGCACGATGCCCCAAATTCTCGCTGCAAAGGGCAAATGATAACCCCAAGCATCATAAGTTCCATCAACATCAATCCAGCCTTTGATAAAGATAGAAATAGTAATAAAAAAAGCGATCGCCTTGAGGGTAATTTCTAGTTTATTAGTAGTCTTCATAATTGCTCAAGACTACAATTTTTTAGTTAATTTTTAGTTACTAAACAAGATCGGCAGTAACATTTGCGTTAATTTTACTGAGTTTAACTGCTTGTGTAATATTAGAGATGTTTTCCAACATACATGAATTTAAGGTTATTAATTATGCAACTAGTAGTTGCACCCATAAGTGGTTTTGCAGAGTGAGCAATATACTTAAACATCTGTAAATTTTATATTATTCATCAGCATTTCTGTCGACAAAAAGTTAAAGGCTAGCTAAGTAAATATAATTCAACTAGTTGAACTTTATCTAATATTTATATTCCAATCATTACGATTACTGAAGACTAAAAAGCGATCGCTAATCTAGAACTGTGGAAGATATATAAATTTTCCTATTTTAGATTAATGAGCAAAAACAATTTCCATAGCGATGACAATCTCAGTCTAAATTTACTAAGTTCTACCAAAACTAGCGATCATTTAAATTTTGGTGACACCATAACTCCTCAATTAGTCAGTTTTGACAATGCACTTAATTTAAATTCCAATTCTCTTGCCGAATTAGAAATAATTTCTCAACAGGCAATCGAACAAACTTATGACTATTTAAATGAATTTGCTCGCGATTCTGATTGGGAAACTGAGATAAAAGATATTTTTGGAACTTCTTACTCAGTTGAAGCAGTTAACAATATAATCAATAACTTTTCTGCCAGTGATTTTAGTAGTCTTCCTCCAATTAAAATTGTTAGCGGTCAAAATCTTCAGGGTTCAAATGGGGGATATGACGATATTAATGGTCTAATTTACTTATCAAGCGATTTTATCTTTGGTAATGAAGATAATCCCAATGCAATTGTCAAAGTGATTTTGGAAGAAGTTGGACATCATATAGATGCCAGAATAAACCAGAAAGACACTTTAGGAGATGAAGGCGCAGCATTTTCTTCAATTGTTTTGGGTTCGGGATTACAAAATGGGCTTTTTGATGAAGATGATTTTAATATCATTACTATCGATGGAAAAGAAATACTCATTGAACAATCCGATTCAGACTTAGCTGGCAATAACTTATCTCAAGCCAGAGATATAGGGACTTTTACAGGAACACAAACTTTTCAAGATAGCGTTAGCAGCGGCGACCGCAATGACTTCTATAAGCTCAACTTAGATGCACCAGGAACACTGGAGTTTAGTTTAACAGGAATGAGTGCTGACGCTAATATAATACTAGCCAACAACAGCGGAAAGGGTATATCTGGTTCTGGAAAACCAGGCACTAGAGATGAGCATCGAGCTGTCCCAAATCTTGCTGCGGGGGATTACTATGTCAAGGTTGTTCAAAAATCTGGTGCGACCAACTATGACTTGACTTTAAACCTAACTAGCGACCCACAAATAACTCTGATCTCGCCCAATGGTGGCGACCAATTAGAACCAGGGGAAAACTTTAATATTACCTGGACTGATAATATCAGTGAAAACGTAAACATCAATCTATATCGCGATGATACTTACGTTCAAACCATTGCTGCCAATACTCCTAGTGATGGTCAAGCTACTTGGACAGTACCTACCAATTTACCAATAAGCGATCGCTATAAGATCAAAGTCTCTCAATTTGGAGATAACAGCGTTGTTGACTTCAGTGATGATTACTTTAGTATCAAACCAGAAATTATCCCTGTCACGCACAAAGTTAATGATTTTAACGGCGACGGTAAACATGACATTCTCTGGCGTAACTACGAAACTGGAGTAATGCACGCCTGGAAAATGGATGGATTAACTTGGAAACAAGGCGAAGACATTGACATGCCAGATATTCTCGATTCTGCATGGCATCCAGTCGCTACAGGAGATTTTAACAATGACGGACATACCGATATTGTTACTCGTTATTACTGGAAAGATAATTCAGGTCATAACCGCATCTGGTTAATGAACGAAAATCAAATAACCGAACAAGTTACAATACGTCGCGAACCTGGGCTTGATTGGCATATTAGCGGTACAGGAGACTTTAACAAAGACGGCGATATAGATTTACTCTGGCGCAACTATAAAAATGGAGAAAATCATGTTTGGTTGATGGATGGCACTAACTATATAGAAAGTGTCGCACTAGAGACAGTTGAAGACCCAGACTCGAAGATTGTTGGTACGGGAGACTTTGATAAGGACGGCAATGTAGATATTGTTTGGCGAAATGGCAATACAAATGGTATCTGGATGATGGATGGTACAGAGCTTAGAGAGTCTGTGTCTATCAACAGCACTGGACATCCTGCCTGGAAAATGGTCGGTACGGGAGATTTCAATGAAGATGGTAACATCGACCTTCTTTGGCGCGAGAATCTTACTGGCGATATGGGAGCTTGGTTGATGGATGGCACAGAGGTTATCGGAAACTCTCATAGTAATTGGGGTAGTCATGATCCCAGTTTTCATATAGTCGGAGAGACAGATCCCATTCCTACTTGGACTGCTGAATATTTCAACAACAAAGATTTATCTGGAAGTCCCGTTCATGTCGAAGGGGTAGGTAACTCTTATTATGCTAATGACTACAATAAATTATTTCTCAATTGGGGTTCTGGTTCACCTGCTGGCACACCTGAAGATGGCTTTTCCGCAAAATTTAAAACTAGACGCTATTTAGCACCTGGACTATATCAGATTAAAACAGGTTCAGACGATGGAATTCGAGTCAATATTGACGGTCAATACGTAACTAATCAATGGATACCTCGTGCTGGCAATTATTCTGGTTATTTCTATTCTACTGGCAAAGAACATGACATAAAAGTTGACTATTTTGATAATACTCACAGTGCAGCTATCGATTTGGAAATTAAAAAAGCGACTAATGTTTCAGAACCTACAGATGAATCCCAAGTTTGGAGATCTAGTATCTACAATTGGAATCCAACTGAAGCAAATCAACCACCACAAGATTTCTTTGCTGGGGACAATCGTGCCAAGGGAATTGGTTCTGTCAGCTTAGGCTCTCATACTCGTAGCGATGGTAAATTTGGTTTATCTGTTGATTGGCAGAATGGAGCAATTAATAATAACAGTGATTTGCCTCATGATAATTTTGCCATTCGAGCTTATACTCACAAACATCTCGAAGCAGGGAAAACTTATAAACTTTGGGTTAGAGGGGATGACGGTTTCCAATTCTTTGCTAAGAAATGGCATACGGATTATAGAGTAAATCTTTTAACTAACGAGAGAAAAGAACCAACACAATGGGAACAAAACTATGGTGCAGCTAAACCCTATGAGTTTACTGTAGACCATACAGGTTGGTATGATTTTCACTTCCATCTTTACGAAGGTGGTGGTTCAGCCAACTTTGACTTTGCGTTAGAAGAAGGTTGTGATAATCATGGTGGCTATTATTCAGAACTTGACAACTTAAGTGATAATCAATGGGATGAATATAGTGGAGATAATACAAGATTTGATGGTGCTATTTGGGGAGGAGAAGTAGATGAACGTCACTTAACTCCAAATTCTATTAAGCAAATTTATACCGATCTTTCTCACAAAATCTTTGGTTCTCGCGTTCCTATGACAGCAGGTTACGCTCACGATCAAAGCTATCACCAAGGATTTGGAACATGGCACGCAGGAATAGACATGGGCATATCAGCAGGGACAAATGTTAAAGCTGTAGTTGGAGGTAATGTTGCCTGGATTAGCGCGCCTGGAACTGATAATTCATTTATTGGAATTAATAGTGACGATGGAAGACAATGGGTATATGGTCATGTAGGAAATCTCAGCGTTAGTCAAGGTCAAAGAGTAAATTCTGGAGACAATATTGCCAAAATTGGCTACGCAAACCATCTTCATCTTGAAGTAGAGAATGGTCATGCCTATGGCGGAACTAATGGCGCACATACTAGTCAATCTCATGTCAAGAACGTTACATTGAGTCCTCTTCAAGCATATTGGGAATTGGAAAACGCAGATGGTAATCATGAAAATTGTGATAATTGAAGTGGAGGTACTTCTAGTTCTAGCTTAGTTAGTAGCGATGGATTACAATTCATAAAAACTTGCCAGTAATAATAATTAAAAGCGATCGCATTCCCCAAAACATAAATAATGCGATCGCTTTTTTGTGTGTTGTTGTATGAATATTTAGTTTTCAGGTTCGATGAAATCTTCAGCATTGGGTGGAATCATCTTAAGATCGCCACAGTCTTGAGGAGCTACTACTGCTTTGAGGCTATAGGGATATTTAATCTCTGGATGGAAATAAGAACTATAGTAAAAAGCATTATGAACTTGGGCAAAAGGAACGCTAGTAGGGTCGGAAATTGCATGACGAGCAATCATACAGGTGCGATCGTTGGGTATCATTTGATTCAGCAGCTCTGTTTTGACAGTTTCTTGCAAATATGGCTCAAAGCTATTAAATACTGGTCGAAGATAGTAATTATCGACCCTGATGTATACTGTAACCAAAAATAAAAGACATGCTGTTCCCAAATATCTTGGTTGAATCCATTTCTTTCCTGATTGCTCTGATGAAGATACAAGATGCAAATTCAAAGATACTAGAGTAATCATCCAAAACATTAAGTAGCGCAACTCGTGGGACTGAGGAAAGTTAGCAGTAAAAAGAGACATCAATAAAACTGTAGCCAAAGCGGTGAGTGCGTTAGAAGATTTTGCTAAAGATAATTTTTTATTGTTGGCTTGTTCCAAAATAGTTAGGCAAATTAACAACAACAAATTGAAGACAACATAAGCCCCAAAAAATCCTCCAGCCCTGTCTAATAATTGCTCCTCTCCTTCATTCCATTGATCTGGCGACCACTCAGGGGTATTAATTTCGAGAATTGACTGTAACCACTTTTGTGGTCTATTCCCTTCACTGTATGTATCGGGGGTTAATTTATGATTGAGGACAATTCCTCCAACTTCAATTTTGATCGGATAGAAAGGATTGCTATATAGTGCTACATTTTTGACGGGAGTGGCAAATATTAAACCCGATGCCAAGATGGTCAAAATAATAGTCTGCCATAATTTAGCCTTAAGGCGATCGCTATGCTTAAAATAAAGCCAGGCTAATCTACATCCTAATATGCAATAAATTAAAAATACAAAAGGCTGCAGTTGTGGTTTGATATTAGCCGCAGTTGCTGCACTCAAAACAACTAAAATTAATTCTTGTCTATTGGGTAGCTGAGATTGCTTGAATAGCTTATAGGTCATCATCATCAACAAAGATAATGCTACATTTCCTGGCAAATCTACAAAACTAGTAGCAGCATGAGTCAATACTGTAGGAATAGTAAAAATAGCAATTACTGAAAGGTATAGAGGAACCCGAAAAAACTTGTATAAAAAAGCAAAATAAATAAGCAAACTAAAGTATCCAACTAAATTCGTTGCTTGAATACGCCCTGTAATTTTCCACAGCAAACCTTGGAAAAAATGCGCTAGTAAAGGAAAACCGTCATAACGATGCTCGATTAAGTTTTCGGCAATATAGCTATTTTTAGGAACAATTCCCCATATCCTTGCAGCAAAAGGTAAATGATACCAACCAACATCATAGTTTGTATCTATATCAATAATTGCCTTGAAAAATAGCAAAACCGCAACTATTATGGCAATCAAACTAAGAGTTATTTCTAATACTTGTCGGTTGTTTTTTTGCACTTACAATATATGTCTTATATTCACTTAACTAGAATATTCTAAACGTTTGTATCGGCAGTAATTAAGTATTGATACATGGTTTTATAAAAAAATCAGTAATTCTATCAATGTAATTTGTGCAACAAACCATACATACTATGGATGACTCTAAATTGCGATACATCCCTCAACCATAGAAATATAGCAATTCCACTGAAAGTCAACGATCAAAATTACATGATAAATGAAGTTATCGAGTCAATCACGGATACAGCTACGCATAT